>DATICK010000181.1:0-5858 GCA_035456865.1 Sulfuricaulis sp. | reverse complement strand
TGCCGCGGGGCTCGATCCGGCGCTGCTTGTGGCGGAAATGATGCGCCTGGCCTCCTCGCCCAATCTTATGGCCATCCCACTGTTCACGCTCGGCGGTGTCGTCTTGTCGCGCGGTGGTGCCCCCGAGCGGCTGCTGCTGGTATTCAATGCGGGCTTTGGGTGGATGCCGGGAGGACTGGCCATCGTGTCGCTGGTCTTGTGCGCATTCTTCACGGCATTTTCCGGCGCTTCCGGTGTGACCATCCTCGCGCTCGGCGGCCTGCTCTACCCGATACTGCGCGGTGAAAATTACTCCAAGAATTTCTCGCTGGGATTACTTACTTCCTCGGGCTCGCTCGGCCTGCTGTTTCCGCCCAGCCTCGTGATCCTGCTCTACGGGATTGTCGCGGGTGTCAGCATCGAACAGCTTTTCATGGCGGGACTCGTTCCGGGCCTGCTGCTCTTGGCCATGCTGGCGGCCTACAGCGCCGGCATCTCCCGGCATGTCGGGATTTCACGACGACCGTTTTCGCTGCCAGTCCTTTTCTCAGCGCTGCGGACCGGGATGTGGGATATGCTGCTACCGGTCGGTATCGTCGTGGGGCTGTTTGGCGGCTATGTCACCGCCACCGAAGCAGCCAGCTGCACGGCAGCTTACGCGCTGCTCATCGAGACCGTAATACACCGCCGTATCGGCTCGGTTGCGCAGCTTTACGAAATTTTCCGCGAAACCATCATCCTGGTGGGGAGTCTGATGATCATTCTGGGTGTTGCGCTCGGCTTCACCAACCTGCTGATCGATGCTCAGATCCCGATGAAAATCCTGGAGGCGCTCGAACAGGGAGTCTCCAGCCAATTGCAGTTCCTGCTGCTGCTCAACGTCTTTCTGCTGGTGGTCGGCTGCATGATGGACATCTTTTCCGCCACCATCGTCGTGGTGCCGCTTATCCTTCCGCTGGCCCAACGCTTTGGGGTCGATCCGGTACACCTCGGCATCGTGTTTCTGGCGAACCTGGAAATCGGCTACCTTACCCCACCCGTGGGTATCAACCTGTTCCTCGCCAGCCAGCGCTTCAAGGAGCCGATGCTGAACCTTTTCCGCGCCGCCCTGCCTTTTCTCCTGATAATGCTGATTTGGCTGGCGCTGGTCACCTATCTTCCGTATTTGTCATTATGGTGGAAGTAGTTCTGGATCGACCAGTCTTCTTATAGTTCCGCACGACGTTTCAGCGATATAAATTATTCCACCCCAGCTTCGACATCGGCATGCGCTGATCGACCAGCGCGAAAAACCCGCCTTCATATTTTTTCGATGAAGGAAGAAAAACCAGGGCGCCTGCGTCACTAGATAGTCGTTAAACGGAGACCCGCTTCCCGTGGCGAATACTCGCGACGCGGGAGTAACCATCGTAGCGCGACACATCGCCCGGAGATTCTTTACATCTATAACAACTGGAGGAGCTATCCCTATGAGTAGGTTACCCTTTAAAGCAGCCACTGCGCTGCTCAGTCTCGCCATGGCGACCGCGCCATCCCTGGCGTCCGCCGGCTCAGGCACCGTGACCCTGATCCAGACAGGCGACATCCACGGCCACCTGTTGCCGCGACCCAACCTGCGTAGCGATGCAATAGGCAGCAGCATGGAAGGCGGCGTGGCGCGGATGTACACGGTCATCAAGCAGATGCGCAACGACGCGACCAAATGTGCGTATGTCAGCGGCGAGAAGCTCTGCACCGACACTTCTCTGCTCCTCAACACCGGCGATACGGTGCAGGGATCGGGAGAGGCGCTGTTTTCGCGCGGCCAGGCCATGATCGACGTGCTCAATAACTTCGGATTCGTGGCACACGCTCCCGGCAACTGGGACTTCCTCTACGGGCCCGCCCGTTTCGAGGAGACCTTCAAGGGCACTGCGACCACCAAACCCCTGGCGAACTGGAATGCAATGGCGTCCAACCTGTATTACACCAACCAGTTTGACGACGCTGCCGTGTGCGGCGTAACGGCAACGGACCCCGCCACCGGCACGGTGCGTCCGCGCAAGCGTGTGCTGCCTACTTATACGATCAAGCAAGTCGGCAACGTCAAAGTCGGCATTCTGGGCATGACCACGGCGCGCGCCATTGCCGCGGTCGGCACCAGCGTGACCAAGAACTACATGTTCACCGACGGCAAGACCGAAGTGCCCTGCTTCGTCGACAGGCTGCGTAACGTCGAGGGCGTCGATGTGGTGGTCATGATCTCCGAACTGGAAATGTCCCGCGACATCCAGGTCGCCGAAACCCTCGCCCCCGCCCCGGACGTGATCCTGAATTCCGACATGCACGAGCGTACCACCGCCCCCATCGTCGCGGTGAACCCCGATGGCCACAAGACCCTCATCGTCGAAGAAGGCCAGGACGGCACCGTGATCGGCAAGCTGGAACTGGAGGTAAAGAATGGCGCGATCACCGAGTGGGAGTTCAGGCAGAAAGTCGTCACCGATGACATCAAGGAAGACAAGGCCATCGCCGCCGCGGTCGTCAAGGCGCGCGCGCCCTTCGTGACCGGCACGTTCGTGCCCGGCCAGACGGTGACGGTGGGTGGCAACACCACCATGCTGATGCGTCCGGTGGACGAGGTGATCGCCTACACCCAGGTGGGCCTGCACCGCTCCAACTTCGTGGACGAGGACATGCCCGGCGTGGTCGAAGGCACGTCGCACGACCTGATCGCCGACGCCATGGCCGCCCTTGGCCAGGCCGGGTCTTCGTCGATCCGCGGCTTCCGCTACGGCACCCATGTGCCGCCGGGCGGGGGCATCACCATGGAGGACATCTACCACTACATCCCCATCGCCGCCAAGCTGGGTCGCACCGACAAGGCCTGCGGCGCCGACCTCAAGTTCGCGATCGAGAATTCCATCGGCGGCACCTTCCATCCCGATCCGAGTCAGTGGACCGGTGGCTGGATGTTCGGCTACAGCGGGCTGACCTACGACGTGGACGGTTGCAGCGGTTTCATGGGCGCCACGCCGGTGAATCCGTCACCCCTGACCTTTGCCGATCGCTACCGGCCCTGGCCCACCGCTCGCGGCACCAACATCAAGGTCAACGGCGTTGCTGTCGATGAACTCGACATTTATGACAACCGCGCCACCATCAACGGTGTCGCCAACCCGACCTTCCAGAAGTGCCTGTCGGGTGACGGCAGCAACACGCCCCACGATGGCTACACGGTCACCGGCTACTGGTATGCAGATGATCCGACCACCATCAACAACTGCAACCCCTGCCGTGGTCGCGTGGTCCAAGTCGTGAAGACGGACGGCAGCATCGTCCAGGTCGCCGGCCCGGGCGCGTCCGGTACGTTGCCCAACAGTCTGGACGTAATGGACATCAGCGAGGCGGTGGTCAAGTACCTGCGTGAGAACCTGGGTGGCATGGTGACGGCCGGCAACCTGCCGATCCATCGTCTGACGGTGAAGCGTTTACCCACCATCAACCCATACAGTTTCAGGCAGATCCAGCCGCTCAAGGGTGCGTCGACCGCGACCTGTCCGGCTCTGTAATTTTGTAAACTGGATTCATCCAGTGACGGCCCGGCATTTGCCGGGCCGTTTTTTTTGAAACTTCACAAACGCCTTTAAAATGGCGTCCCCAAGGAGATTCGAACTCCTGTCGCCGCCGTGAAAGGGCAGTGTCCTAGGCCTCTAGACGATGGGGACGGATGAACTGACTGAAAAAAACAAAAGGGTTGTCCGCACGCAACCCCTTGTGTGAAATGGTGGAGCTAGCCGGGATCGAACCGGCGACCTCATGCATGCCATGCATGCGCTCTCCCAGCTGAGCTATAGCCCCTTCAGAGGCGCGCTACTTTACATGTCCGTCCACCGGCGGGTCAAGCCGTAACCGTTTGTTTCCTTATATATTCCAGGGCGGCATCTAGCCGTTCGAGCGTTTTCTCGCGCCCCACCAGCATCAATGTCACGTCGATCGGCGGCGAGACCGCCCGGCCGGCCACGGCCACGCGCAACGGCTGCGCGATTTTGCCGAGTTTCAGTCCCTGCGCCTCGGCGACGCCGGCGACCACCTCGTGAATCGCCTGGGCCTCCCACAACGTCAGGACGGCGAGACGTTCACGCATATCCTTGAGAGTCTTTCCAGCCTCTGGCTTCAGGTGCGACGCGGCGTCCTTGGGATCATAGTCCGCGAAGTCCTTGTAAAAAAATGCGCTGTTCTGCGCCATCTCAGCCAGGGTCTTGGCACGCTCGCGCTGGGCCTTGACCACCTCGATCAGGTCCGGGCCGCCCGCGGCGGGATCGATGCCCTGCCGGCCCAGATGGTGACTCAGATGATGCGCCACATGCTTGGGATCGCTGTTCTTAATATAGTGCTGGTTAAGCCAGGTCAGCTTTTCGGGATCGAAGGCCGCGGCTGAGCTGTGCACCTTGGTGACATCGAACAGCTTAATCATCTCATCGATGGAAAAAACTTCCTGATCCCCGTGCGACCAGCCCAGACGCGCCAGATAATTGAGCAACGCCTCGGGCAGATAACCGTCCTCGCGGTATTGCATCACGCTCACGGCGCCGTGGCGCTTCGACAAGCGCGCCCCGTCCGGCCCCAGGATCATCGGCACGTGGGCGTAAACCGGCGGCGTGAAACCGAGCGCCTTCAGCATGTTCATCTGGCGCGGGGTGTTGTTCAGATGATCGTCGCCGCGGATGACATGGGTGATCTTCATATCCATGTCGTCCACCACGACGGTGAAGTTGTACGTCGGCGAACCGTCGCCGCGCGCGATAATGAGATCGTCCAATTCGCTGTTCTGGAACACCACACGCCCGCGGATAAGGTCTTCCACCACCACCGCCCCGTCGAGCGGATTCTTGAAACGCACGACCGGCGCAACCCCCGCCGGCGGGTGAGGCACGCCGTGACGGCATTGGCCATCGTAACGCGGCTTTTCCTTGCGCGCCATCTGCTCGGCGCGCAGGCTGTCCAGGCGCTCCTTGGTGCAGTAGCAATGGTAGGCCGTGCCTTCCTTGAGCATCGTCGCGATCACTTCCTTATAGCGCGGGAAGCGATGCGTCTGGTAGAACGGTCCCTCATCGTATTCCAGTCCGAGCCAAGTCATGCCCTGCAGGATCGCGTCCACCGATTCGGCGGTGGAACGTTCAAGATCAGTGTCCTCGATGCGCAGGACGAAGGTTCCGCCGTGCTTGCGCGCGTAAAGCCAGGAAAACAGCGCCGTGCGCGCGCCGCCGACATGTAGATAACCGGTGGGGCTCGGGGCAAATCGGGTGCGGACGGTCACGGAAATGGTTCGATGGTTGGGAACGGACGCCTATGGTAAAGAAAAACGACGGCAAAATCAGCAGAATTGACGCTTATTCCCCGCAGGCAGTAAACTTGCGCGCTTGTTTTCCCCGCAAAGGGGCGATTAGCTCAGCGGTAGAGCACTGCCTTCACACGGCAGGGGTCGCAGGTTCGAACCCTGCATCGCCCACCATTCTTATCAGGCACTTATCGGATCCAAAGGCTTTTGCCGACTCACGGCGGGGGTCGCAAGTTCGAACGCTGTATGGCCACCCTCTTTTTACTTATGGAATGCACGGTTAACCAACCCGCCTGCGCTTCTCCCTCTCATCAAAGAGCCGGCAGTGTTATTTGCCTGGTGCGGACATTCTACGTTTCCAGTGACTCGATCGCGCTTGCGCCGCAGACGTTCTGAATCGAATCGAGAGTGATGCGACGTCCGGTTGAGCGAAATTTTTGATCCTGTCGATTGCAGGTGGTTTTTTTGTGCCCCACAAGACCCGAACAGCTATCGTGAGGAGCGACGGCGGCCGAGCAGGCTCAGCACCGAATGCGGCACGCCCTATGGCTTGACAGCA
>DATICK010000180.1:0-5563 GCA_035456865.1 Sulfuricaulis sp. | reverse complement strand
CACGAGCAGTCCCAGGGCATCACCGCCGGCCGGCAGCTGATCCAGCTTGCCATTCAGGGTCTGGACTTCCTGGTCCGTCAGGCTGTCCACGCGCGCCTGCACCTGCGCCGGATCGACGCCGCGGGCGATCAGTTGGGCCTGTACGTCATCGCGGTTCA
The DNA here is from genome assembly GCA_035456865.1 of Sulfuricaulis sp. Classification (GTDB taxonomy): domain Bacteria; phylum Pseudomonadota; class Gammaproteobacteria; order Acidiferrobacterales; family Sulfurifustaceae; genus Sulfuricaulis. Next base: position 5,405 of record DATICK010000180.1, on the reverse strand, counting down.
ATGCGCTGCGCAGACGCTCGCGGTCCTGTTGCACCTGGGCCGCGTTGACCACCGCCTCGGTGCCGACCATGCCGGCTTGCGCCGCGGGCAGATGCAGGGACAACGCCAGCAGGCCGAAGGCGACCACATGGCTTATGGGTTTGATGAGACGACGAAGTTTTTCCATGACTCGGGTCTCCTGAAATGTGGAATGAGGATGGTACAGCATAATTTGACCGGACCGGACCGGGGTATCGGCCCTGTTTGGTCTTGCGAAAGATACCGGTTGTCGGTTATACGCCCAATTGTGCGGGGATTATAGCAACCCGCCGGATTCACACCAGCCGGCCCCGATTTTGGCATAATGGCTGATATGGACATGAAGGTTTTTGAAAAGCGCCGCGAGACGCTGATGAGCCACATGCGCGGTGGCGTTGCCATCCTGACGACCGCGCCGGTGCGCGTGCGCAACCGCGATGTGCATTATCCGTTCCGCGCCGACAGCGACTTCTATTATCTCACGCACTTTCCCGAGCCCGAGGCGGTGGCGGTACTGGTGCCTGGGCGCGAACACGGCGAGTACATCCTGTTTTGCCGCGAACGCAATCCGGAGAAGGAAACCTGGGAAGGCCGGCGCGCGGGACTCGACGGCGCACGCGAGCTTTACGGCGCGGATGACGCCTTTCCTATCGATGACATCGACGAGATTCTGCCCGGACTGCTCGAGAACCGCGAGAAGGTGTTCTACAGCATGGGGCGCTATCCGGATTTCGACGCGCACCTGATGAACTGGGTCAACGAGGTGCGCGGCAAGGCGCGCAACGGCGTGCACGCGCCGGGTGAGTTCGTGGACCTCGATCACCTCCTGCACGAGATGCGCCTGTTCAAGGGACCGGAGGAGATCCGGCTGATGAAACGCGCGGCGAAAATTTCCGCGCAGGCACACCGGCGCGCGATGCAAGTGTGCCGGCCGGGCATGATGGAATACGAGATCGAGGCCGAGCTGCTGCACGAGTTCAAAAAAGGCGGCAGCGCGTTTCCCGCCTATCCGCCGATCGTGGGCGGCGGCGCCAACGGCTGTATTCTGCACTACACCGAGAACAACGCCGAGCTGAAACCCGGCGACATGCTGCTGATCGACGCCGGCGCCGAGATCGACGGCTATGCCGCTGACATCACGCGCAGCTTTCCCGTCATCGGCCGTTTCAGCGGCGAGCAGCGCGCAGTTTACGAGCTGGTGCTCGCCGCGCAAAAGGCGGCCATCGAGCAAGTGCGGCCGGGCAAGCACTGGAACGATCCTCACGAGGGCGCGGTGCGCATCCTGACGCAGGGCCTCCGGGACCTCGGCCTGCTCAACGGCAGCGTCGACGGACACATCGAGAACGGCGACTACAAGCGTTTCTACATGCACCGCACCGGGCACTGGCTGGGACTGGACGTTCACGACGTCGGCGACTACAAGCTCGACGATACCTGGCGGCTGCTCGAGCCCGGCATGGTGCTTACCGTCGAGCCGGGACTTTACATCGCCGACGCCAAGGACATCCCGGAGGGGTTCCGCAACATCGGCGTGCGCATCGAAGACGACGTGCTGGTCACGCGCGACGGCAGCGAAGTACTGTCGCGCGACGCACCCAAGACCGTCAACGAGATCGAAGCCTTGATGCGGCACTGATGACTATGCGCGCCGATTATGATGTCCTGATCATTGGCGGCGGTCTGGTCGGCGCCAGCCTTGCTTGCGCGCTGCGTCAGAGCGGCCTGCGCCTCGGCGTGATCGAGGCGGTTCCGCTCACGGCTTCCTCTAAGCCCGGCTATGATGACCGCACCTTGGCCCTGGCCTACGGCTCCAAACGTATCTTTGAAACCCTGGGCGTATGGGAGTACATCGTTCCAGAAGCCACGCGCATCGACCGAATTCATATCTCGGATCGCGGCCATTTCGGCATCACGCGGCTCACGGCCGCCGAAACCGGGCTGCCGGCGCTCGGTTATGTCGTGCCCAGCCGCGCACTTGGCGCAGCGCTGCTCAATGCCCTGGAGGGTTCGCGCCAGATCGACTGGCTGTGCCCGGCGGAAATGAGGGATATCTGCGTCATGCCCGACCATGCCGCTGTCATGGTTCACCACAACGGAAAGGATAAAACACTCACAGCGCACCTCGTTATTGCCGCCGATGGCGCGCATTCCGCGGTGCGCCAGGCCATGGGCATCGAGGCAGTGCGCACCGAATACCGTCAGACCGCCATCGTGACCACGGTCACGGCCACCCTGCCGCATGGCAACACTGCGTACGAACGTTTTACTGACACCGGTCCGCTGGCGCTGCTGCCGCAGCGGCAGAACGACTGCGCCGTGGTGTGGAGCGCGCGCGTGGAGGAAGTAAAGACCATCCTCGGCTGGAGCGATGCGGAGTTTCTGCGCCAGCTTCAGGAGCGTTTCGGCGACCGGCTTGGCAGCTTCACGCGCCTCGGCCGCCGTGCTTCCTATCCGCTCGCGCTCACGCGCGTGCCGGAACAGGTGCATCCGCGCCTCGCGCTCATCGGCAACGCCGCGCACACGGTGCATCCGGTGGCCGGGCAGGGCTTCAACCTGGGCCTGCGCGACGTGGCCGCGATGGCGGATATTCTCGCGGACGCGCAACGCGCCGGCGACGATATCGGCGATCTCACGGTCCTGCGCCGCTACGCCGACTGGCGCCGGCGTGACAACCAGGTGATCTCGCTGTTCACCAACGGCCTGATCCGGATTTTTTCCAACAATATTTTTCCGCTCACGTTGCTGCGCAATGCCGGTCTGCTTGCCGTGGATCTGATACCGGGCGTCAAGCGCGGTTTCGTGCGCGTCACCAGCGGGCTCGCCGGTAAACTTCCACGCCTCGCGCGCGGGTTGCCGCTGTAGGCCATGGCCGCCACGAAACAGAAATCTGGAGCCGCCTATGACGTGCTGATCGTCGGCGGCGGCATGGTGGGCGCGGCGCTCGCTTGCGCGCTGGGAAATTCATCGCTTAAGGTCGCCGTGCTGGATCGCACGTCACCCGCCGCACCGGACAAGGAGTATGACCAGCGCGTCAGTGCCATTACGCTCGCCTCGCAGAGCCTTTTCGAAAACATCGGCGCCTGGGATGGCATGGTCCGTCGACGGGTTTCACCAGTCCGGGAGATGCAGGTGTGGAGCGAAGGCGGCAGCGGTTCAATTCATTTCAACGCCGCCGAAATCGGCGAGCCCTGCCTCGCCTGGATCATCGAAAACCACGTCATCCAGGCGGCTCTGATCGAGCGGCTGCACCAGTTCACCAACGTTCATTATCTGTGCCCGGTCGAAGTCGCCGATATCACCTTGGCGGATAACGGCGCTGTCGTCATGCTCAAGGACGGCCGCCTGTTGCAGACACGGTTGCTGGTGGGTGCGGACGGCGCGGATTCAGAGGTGCGGCGCACGGCCGGCATCCATACTCAGTCGCTTAAACTCAATCAGAAAAGCATCGTGGCCACGGTGACCACCGAAAAGCCGCACGAAGCCACGGCGCGTCAGCGTTTCCTCACCACCGGGCCGCTGGCGTTTTTGCCGCTCGACGAACCGCATACCTGTTCTATCGTCTGGTCGGCCGATACCGCGCGTGCGGATCAATTGCTTACCCTCGCTGACGCCGCTTTTATCTCTGAATTGCAGACGAAGTTTGGTGAAGCGCTGGGAAAGATTAAAACAGTCAGCTCACGTGCCGGATTTTCACTGGCGCTGTCGCACGCCAAGGCCTACACCGCGCCGCACCTGGCTCTCATCGGTGACGCCGCGCACACAGTGCATCCGCTCGCCGGGCAGGGCGTGAATCTTGGTTTTCTCGACGCTGCGACCCTGGCCGAGGTATTGCTCGAGGCCGTGGCAAATCAGAAAAACATCGGCACCCACGCCGTGTTACGGCGCTACGAGCGCTGGCGCAAGGGCGATAATCTCGCGATGGTTTCGATTACCGGCGGATTCCGTTATTTGTTCGGGAATGATCTGCCGGTCGTGAGCCAGTTGCGGAATTGGGGACTGGATATCACCAATGCAGCGACGCCGGTGAAGAATTTCATTATGCGCAGGGCGAGTGGGTTGGAAGGGGATTTGCCGAAATTGGCGCGCCGAGCGCTGTAATATTCTTTTTTGATTCTTTCCTTGCAAAAGAGTTGCTGTCATTCCCGCGAAGGCGGGAATCCAGGGTTTAAATGGTATCGCGCGCCTTGCGCGCGATCTCAAAACCTAATTGCGGGTGGCTCCGCCCCTGCACCCTGGGTTACTTTCTTTGCTCGTGCAAAGAAAAGTAACCAAAAGAAACACGCCCCGGATGGCGCGACTGCCCCCTGCGCTTCTCGCCGGAATCGGCGCTCGCCTCAACTCGCCGGGCGCACACTACGCGCCTCGGGCTCAAGCACGAGGCTCGCTTCTCCCGATTCCGGCTGCGATACTCGGGCGCGCCATATGGGGAGGGTTAGCAAAACCTCACCGAGTCTCAGCTTGACTCAGGGGACAAGAAGCAGAAATATGACGTGGCGTCATCAATCATTTTCGCTGCTTCAAGCGAAATTAAATTAGGCATGCCAAGAATGATCGGTGCTAGAACTATCCTCAAATGGCTGATCGTATCTCTAATTTTTGTGGGGATTGGTTATCGCTTCTTCCTTCCATTTACATCATATTGGGTAGATCTGGTTTTTATAGCCCTTGTGGGTCTCTTGATCGTGTATCTAAAGCAAGAACCTACAAATCTATCCCGTGATGGAAAAAGTCGAAAATAGCTTTTCAAGAATAGCGGTATGAAAGACTACAAATACCTCGCTTCCCGTGATAAAGAACAAGCTCAGGGACAATCCCCGGAGAAAAAAACCATGAACTATATCGCGCGTCCGGCGTGGTTGAACCAGTGGTGGCAGCTCGGCATTCTGTTCATGATGCCGGTTGTGTTCGTGCTGGCCTATTTGAAGGGCCATCAATATTTTTCTACCGAAAACTTGCGGGTGATTTACGTGGTGATCGTGGCGGTGTTCGTCTATCTCATCGCCGTGGTGATTTACCGCCGCTACTCGTGGGCCTATACGATCAATGGCGAGACCATCGAAAGCCGCGAGGGGCTGATCGCGCGCAAAGTGAAATCCATCCGCGTCCAGGACCTGCGCAACATCAACGTGAACCAGTCGCTGTGGCAGCGCCTTCTGGGCGTGGGCGATGTCGAGTTCTCCAGCGCCGGCGGCAGCGGCATCGAGGTCGTGTTCCGCGGCGTGGACAAGCCCCTGCAGGTCAAGCAACTGGCGCAGCGCATGCAAGGCAAAAGCCCGGGCGACTGATTATCCGGCATGACCAACGATTTCTGGAATTCCCGTTTCTCCGAACCAGGCTACGCCTATGGCACGGAACCTAACGCCTTTCTGGTGTCGCAGAAACATTAT
>DATICK010000179.1:0-6340 GCA_035456865.1 Sulfuricaulis sp. | reverse complement strand
TATCGAGCCAGAGTTCGTAAAAGTCGTTGCCGATGTCGTAGTGGTGATGGATGTTGTCGCGCGAGTCGGAGACCCCGTTCGCGTGCGGGCGGTTGAAAAACCGTGTATGCGCGGCCATGAGTTTCTGGTATTTCGGGGCGGTTGCCGCCGCGCGATAGGCGGTTTTGAGAAACTCTATCAGATCGCCGTCGATTTCGATGCGACCGACGCTGTAGAGGTCGCCGAAATGAAGGGCCGGATTGATGAGTAACTGATTCAGCGCCTCGTTGTCGTGTATCAGCACCCGCGCCACCGGCTTGCCCGGGGAAGCGATCTCTTCGCCGTTCCACAGCACGAACGCCAGCGGCGGCTCGTTTAGCAGATCGAGCAGCTTGCGCGCCATCCATCGGTCAAGCGAAGATACACGCGAAGCTGTCCCGGTGCTGCTAGAAACGGGTTCACCGCCGGATATGGCAGGGATGTTGAGCGAGACAACTTTGTTTTTCTGACCGCTCTTGTCCATAACGCTCATTCTTCCAGAATGACAACAGTTATCCTACCTTACCGGAACAAGGCATGACAAATGCCCAAACTCGGCCCAACGACTTCGCCCGGTGCAGCCCGGTGGGTAAGTCCCCGTATACCGGATTTCTCGAGCCACCGCGTCACTTACCGGTGGCGAAACGTGTAAAATGCCGGCATGAAATTTCCGTGGCAGTTCGTGCCTATCCTGTTCCGTACCGTCGGGTGGCGATTGTTCATGACGGTACTTGTTATGAGTTCATGTCCATATGTTTCCGCAAGCGAACAAGACATTTACTTGCGCGGCTATGTGGACGCGCTGCTGGATAACCGCTATCCCGGTTTGGGACTTCGCGTGCAGGCGGTCACACCGGATGCGGGCGTCACGCTGACCTCGCGCACCTGTCTTGGTCCATCCCAGAAGCGTGATGTCTCGTATCTGCTCACCCAATCCGGACAGGTCAAAACCGTGTCTTGGGCTTTATCCACAGATTGTGACAAGTCCTCTTCCGCGCCGGAATCGGACGCGGCAGCGCCAGCGCCGGTCCCGGTCGATATTCATGCACTCCCGGAGACGGAGCTGTTCGCGCCGTTGCTGGCCGATCCGCGCCAGCCGCGTTTTTCGATGAGCTATCAGCACTACAACAGTAGCAACGACCGGGAATTCGCCGCGGCCAGTGTGGCGTTGGGTGAGTATTTCGGTCTGGCGTCGGGCCTGTTCGGAGAATACGGCAGCTCCCAGGTCGGTATCCAGGCCGCGGTGTTCGCGCTGTTCAATCTCGACGCGCCATCGAGCGATCTCATCAATGCGGATTACTGGTTCGGCTTGCCGATCAGTTACCGCCGCGGCCCGTGGTCGTATCTGATACGGCTGTATCATCAGAGTTCGCATCTCGGTGATGAGTTCATTCTTGGTAATCCGGGCGTCAACCGCGTGAACCTGAGTTACGAGGAACTGGAAGGACTCGTCTCCTATGAATGGGAACGGTGGCGTGTTTACGGTGGTGGCGGGTATCTGGTGCATTCAGAGCCGGAACTCGCCCCCAAGCAGGTGCATACCGGCGCCGAATACCTTCTGCCACGTGCGGCCGGCAAGTTTGACCTCATCGCCGCGGTGGATGTGCGTGCTTCCGAAGAACTCGATTGGGGCAGCAGCCGCTCCTACCAGGTCGGCTTTGAGTTCAAACGCAACACGCCACGGCGGGTGCGCCTGATGCTGGAGCATTTCAGTGGTCATTCGCCCAATGGCCAGTTTTACCGTGAGTCCCTGCGCTACACCGGTCTGGGGCTTTACTTCGGTTTCTGACCGTTGGGGCGCGCCGAAAATGACGGATTTTTCGGCGAAAAATGATTGGCGGAATGCGCTGGGCATACTATTCTTAGCGTTACTTGGAAATCACAGGCAGGTGTTCCATGGCTCTGAATCTGAAAATGAATCTCGACAAAAAATCCCTGATCCAGATAGTTGTTTTGGTGGTGCTTATCGCGGTTGGCGCAGGCGCCTATTTCATGCAGCAGGGCGGCGGCGGACTCGACTTTGGCTTCATAACCGGTTTCTTTGAGAGCAAACCGGCCACCACGCGCGCACCCGCGGCCAAGTCGGAAGCGCCGGTGACGGACAGGAAGTCCGGTGTCGCGCCGGCGGCGGTCGACGTCAAGGCCAAGGCTGACGTTCCCGCGATTCCCGCGTTGCCCGCCAAGGGAGTGGTTCACGGTAAGCCGTTTGTTGTTGAAAGCAGCAGTATCGAAAATGGCACCCTCACGTTGCGTCTGGGCAAAGATGCGAGCGCCGATCTCGAAGTCAGGCTGATGCTCTCCACGCCACCATGGGAAGTTCCGGCAGGAAAAAATTTCAAGGTGCCGGGCCCCGCCGGGACAAATGCTCCGCAGATCGTGCTCGCCTGGAAGGAAGACGGACAGAATGCACCTTCGGAACAAAAGTTCACCGACAAATACACCCTCGTGCTCGAGTTTGGCCAGGAGAAGGACAAAAAACTCCCGGGCAAGATTTCCCTGAGTCTCCCGGATGAGGTGAAAAGCAATGTTGCCGGTACATTCGAGGCCGATATCAGGGGATTTCGTATCGTCAATGGCAAGCCAGATCTCACCGCCGATTCAGTGGACACGCTGCAATACCTTGCATTTCATGAATTGCTGAAGGGCGATTCGAACAACACGATGGAAGTGATCGCTTCGCGTGACGGACGTTATACTCAACCAGACTCGCCGAACATGCCCATGACCGGTTATATCGAGGTCGAGTATCGAGTCGGTGGTGGATCGTCGAAGATTCAGCGGTACCAGTTTGAAAAGGACGGTGGCGTCTGGAAGATTGCCAGAACCCTCAATGCCAACCAGCTCGACGAAGCCCATCCCTTGCACGTCCCCGGGCCCAAGGACCCTGCAGACAAGGTGCTGGCTTATCTCGCTGCCAAGAAGATCGAAGCGGACATTCAGAAGAAATATCCCAAGAAAAACATCTATGAGCCCGGCTTCACCACTCGCTACAGCGATAAATTCAAGATCGGTGTGTGCGAAACACGTTACAAACTGGAGCCGGCCGGTGAAGCGATGAAAACCGCTTATCTCTTCCGGAATCGTGCCGCCGGTTGGGCGCTCGATCGTGAACTCGGAAAAAATGAAAAGGTGAATTTTGACACCGGTAGCATCGTCAAACGCTGACGCTGCTTTTCCGTTTCGCTAAACAAAAAACCCCGCCATAATGGCGGGGTTTTTTTGACCGGTGATCAGCCTTCAATCATAAATCAGCTTGCGTCAGCCGAGCGGTTTCACCACCGTAGCCTGGATACCCTTCGGTCCCATCTGACTTTCAAACCCCACCCGTTGTCCCTCGGCCAGTTTCTTGTAGCCTTCGGCCTCGATCACGGAGTAGTGCACAAACACATCGGCGGTACCATCCTGGGGAGCGATAAAACCAAACCCTTTAGCTTCGTTAAACCACTTTACAGTTCCCGTAAGCATGACGAATGACCCCACTCAATTTATAATTTTTGAAAATTTCATACGTGCTGTAATGTGGAAAATTCGCCAGGACCGACTGCGGAGCCTGCAAACACCAGCATGACAACAAACGGCAGCACATGACTGCGGAATCAGTATAACGAATTTCATATTCGTGTACAGTTGATGTCATCACCCGCGATAACCCACGGACATGGTATTTCATGTAATTTTACGATGAATTTCGTAAGGTGAAATTTCGTTTTGTCAGTGGCTCTTAAAGGTTGTAACCCGTTTCGTTGTGGAGCACGGTATCGAGACCTTCCGTTTCATGCTCGATCGAGACGCGCAGTCCCACCAAGGCGTCAATCAGTTTGAGTAGCAGATACGAGACCGCACCCGACCAGACAGCGGTGACGAGAACGCCGGTGATCTGGGTCAACACCTGCTTGCCCATGGTCATGCCTTCGGCGAAGCCGACACCGCCCAGCGTCGTGGCCGCGAATACACCGGTCAATGTGGTTCCGAGAATACCGCCCACGCCATGCACGGGGAACACGTCGAGCGAATCGTCCACGTGCAGAGAACGCTTCATGTAATTGGTGGCCATAAAGCATATCAGCCCGGCACTGATACCGATCATGAGCGCGCCGAGTGGACCGACAAAACCAGAGGCCGGCGTGATGGTGCCCAGTCCCGCAACCATGCCGGTGACAATGCCGAGCACAGAAGGTTTGCCGAAACGGATCCATTCGCAGAACATCCACGTCAGCGAACCGCCGGCCGCACCGAGGTGAGTCGCCAGCATGGTCATGCCAGCGGTGCCATTGGCGGCGAGCGCACTGCCGGCATTGAAACCAAACCAGCCGACCCACAGCATACAGGCGCCGATCACGGTCATAGTGAGGTTGTGCGGCGGCATCGCCGTTTCCGGAAAACCCTTGCGCTTGCCAAGCACGAGCGCCGCCACGAGCGCGGCGACACCGGCGTTGACATGCACCACCGTGCCGCCGGCAAAGTCCATCACGCCGAGTTTCTGTAACCAGCCATCGCCCCAGACCCAGTGACAGACCGGCACATAGACCAGCAGCAGCCAGAACAAACTGAAGAGCATCATGGCGGAGAACTTCATGCGCTCGGCGAAAGCGCCCACGACGAGCGCCGGGGTGATGATTGCAAACGTCATCTGGAACATGGCAAACACGGTCTCGGGAATATCGCCCTTGAGTGTATTCACGCCGATGCCGGCCATCAGCGCTTTGGCCATACCGCCGAGCCAGGCGTTGCCAGCACCGCCGTCGCCAAAGGCTAGGCTGTACGCAAACAGTACCCAGACGATGGATACCATGCAGGTGATGGTGAAACATTGCATCAGAATGGAAAGCACGTTTTTGGTGCGCACCAGCCCGCCGTAGAAGAGGGCCAGGCCGGGAATGGTCATGAACAGCACAAGCACCGAAGAGATCAGCATCCATGCCGTGTTGGCCATGTTGAGCGTTGGCGATTCCGCGGCGAATGCAAGCGTCGGCGCGGCAAGCAACAGCAGGACAATGCCCGGCCCCCAAGAGTTACGGATAGTCATAATAATTTCTCCTGTGATGCGATTGTTATTTATAGAGCGCCCGCCCCGGTCTCGTCGGTACGGCTGCTCACGACTTGTTCCAAGCTGTAAACGAAGATTTTCCCGTCCCCGATTTTTTCGGTTCTTGCGGTCTGGGTAATGCTTTCACGGTTTTCCCGGTGCGAACCAACCGCATCATACAAAACCCGGGCTGTTCCTGAAATGTCATGTCGTCGCACCACCCCCTCGGGGGGCGCGGATTGGCCGGTTTCTGCGCGGGGACGGGATTGATTCCGCCCGGTACGCAGAATATTGCTAATATTCAGCGTGGCGGTTTTTTTGTGTTGCCCTTAAATACCGTCAGCCGGCTTGATGATGCAATACGGAATAGTTTCTTTTCGGGAGAGGATCCATGGAGGCGCCCAAAATACAAACCGCCATTCCTCAGCGCCGCTACCAGTTCGGCGAGTATACCGGGGTAGTGCTGGGAGAAATTGAAAGCGGCGACGCCGTGAAATACCTGTACATCCTTGCTCTCGTGCGCGAGGGCGAGGGTAAGCCCGGATTTTACGTGACGGCAGAGAAGAATCCCCGGAGCCGTGCACACGAAGGTTCGCACCGGCTGAGGGTCATCACCCATGGCCTGACTGAAGAAATCGAATCGTCGGACCGTTGGGCTGACATCGATGCTTTTTGCGAGGAAGCTTTTGTGGTGGCAGCCAAGGTGCTCGGGTTGTTGGACGAGAAGCCCGAGCGCCTCGGCTGATTCGGTCCAGGTGCAGAATACCGCCCGTGCCGTTGTGAATTTTCACGCACAAGCTTTCTGGCGCGCCGCCGGGCTGACACCGGAATCAGTGTTGGTGGCCACCCTCGCCGTGCACGTGGCCATGCTGGAGTTCTTCCGGGGTGGCGCTGCGTACCGTGGTGATCTCGACGTCGAAGTGCAGGGTCTTGCCGGCCAGCGGATGATTGGCGTCGAGGACCGCGCCGGTTTCCGTGAGATTGACCACGGTGAGAGTGATGGGCCCGTTTGGACCGTCCGCATAAACGCGTGATCCGACTTCGAGTTTCATATCAGGCGGAAAATGTTCGCGCGGTGCTTCGAAAACCGCTTCCGGGTTTTTCTCGCCGTAGCCTTCTGCCGGCGCCACGGTGACCTTGGATTTGAAACCGGCTTGGGCGCCTTCGAGTGCTTTCTCGAGACCCGGGATGATGTTGCTGTGTCCGTGCAGATAGTTGAACGGTTCGCCCCCGCGACTGGAATCGAGTGTCTCACCGCTGTCGTCGGTAAGGGTATAGTGCATGGAAACGACCATG
>DATICK010000178.1:0-15850 GCA_035456865.1 Sulfuricaulis sp. | reverse complement strand
CCTATTCAATCACCTTCGCCACCACCCCCGCGCCCACGGTGCGGCCGCCTTCGCGGATGGCGAAGCGCAGGCCCTGTTCCATGGCGATGGGGTTGATGAGGGTGACCACGATCTTGATGTTGTCCCCGGGCATGACCATCTCGGTGCCGCTCGGCAGTTCGCACGAGCCGGTGACGTCGGTGGTCCGGAAGTAGAACTGGGGGCGGTAGCCCTGGAAGAACGGGGTATGGCGGCCGCCTTCTTCCTTGGTCAGCACGTAGACCTCGGCCTCGAATTTGGTGTGGGGCGTAATACTGCCCGGTTTGGCCAGGACCTGGCCGCGTTCGACTTCTTCGCGTTTGGTGCCTCTGAGGAGGACGCCGACGTTGTCGCCGGCCTCGCCCTGGTCGAGGAGCTTGCGGAACATCTCGACGCCGGTGACGATGGTCTTGATGGTGGGCTTGATGCCGACGATCTCGATTTCATCGCCGACCTTGACGATGCCGCGCTCGATTCTTCCGGTGACGACGGTGCCGCGGCCGGAGATGGAGAACACGTCTTCGATGGGCATGAGGAACGGGCCGTCGATGGCGCGCTTCGGCTGGGGGATGTAGGAGTCGAGGGCGTCGGCCAGTTTCACGATGCTGGGTTCGCCGAGTTCGCCCTGGTCGCCTTCGAGGGCCTTCAAGGCGCTGCCGATGACGATCGGGGTCTTGTCGCCGGGGAAGCCGTACTTGGTGAGCAGGTCACGGACTTCTTCCTGGACGAGTTCGAGCAGGTCCTTGTCGTCGACCTGGTCGGCTTTGTTCAAATAGACGACGATGTAGGGAACGCCGACCTGGCGCGCCAGGAGAATATGTTCGCGGGTCTGGGGCATGGGGCCGTCGGCGGCCGACACCACCAGGATCGCGCCGTCCATCTGGGCGGCGCCGGTGATCATGTTCTTGACGTAGTCGGCGTGGCCCGGGCAGTCGACGTGGGCGTAGTGGCGCTTGTCACTCTGATACTCCACGTGGGTGGTGGAGATGGTGATGCCGCGCTCGCGCTCTTCGGGGGCGTTGTCGATCTGGTCGTAAGCCTTGACCTCGCCGCCGAACTTGGCCGCCAGCACTTTGGTCAGGGCCGCGGTGAGCGTGGTCTTGCCGTGATCGACGTGGCCGATGGTGCCGACGTTGAGGTGCGGTTTGGTGCGTGCGAATTTTTCCTTGGACACGGGATGCCTCTGTCTTGAATTGAATTAACTGGCCTTCTTCATGACCGATTCGGCGACGTTCGACGGCACCGGTGAATACTTCTTGAATTCCATCGTGTAGGTCGCGCGGCCCTGGGTCGCGGAACGCATGCTCGTGGAATAACCGAACATGTTGGCGAGCGGCACCTCGGCGCGGATGATCTTCACGTTGCCGTGGCCGTCTTCCTGGCTCATGATGACGCCGCGACGCGAGTTCAGGTCGCCCATCACGTTGCCCAGGTAATCCGCCGGAGACGTGACTTCGACGTCCATGATCGGTTCGAGCAACACCGGATCGCCCTTGGGGCCGGCTTCTTTCCAGCACAGAATCGCCGCCATCTTGAACGCGTTCTCGTTCGAGTCCACCTCGTGGTACGAGCCGTAGTGCAGCGTCGCCTTCACGTCGACCACGGGGTAACCGAATTTGACGCCGCGCTGCATCGCCTCGTCCACGCCCTTGCGTACGGCCGGGATGAATTCCTTCGGGATCACGCCGCCCTTGATGGCGTCCACGAACTCGAAGCCCTTGCCCACGTCCTGCGGCTCGAACCTGATGACCACGTGGCCGTACTGACCGCGGCCGCCGGACTGCTTGACGAAGCGGTATTCCTGATCCACGGGCTTGCGGATGGTTTCGCGGTACGCGACCTGCGGTTTGCCGACGTTGGCCTCGACACCGAATTCACGGCGCATGCGATCGACGATGATTTCCAGATGCAGCTCGCCCATGCCGGCAATGATGGTCTGGCTGGACTCTTCGTCGGTGTGCACGCGGAACGAGGGATCTTCCTGGGCCAGACGGCTCAGGGCCATGCCCATCTTTTCCTGGTCGACCTTGGACTTGGGCTCGACGGCTTGCGAAATCACCGGCTCCGGGAACTCCATGCGCTCGAGGGTGATCACCTTGTCCGGATCGCACAGCGTCTCGCCGGTGGTCACGTCCTTCAAGCCCACGCACGCGGCGATGTCGCCGGCGCGTACTTCCTTGATTTCCTGGCGCTCGTTGGCGTGCATCTGCAGCAGGCGCCCAATGCGCTCCTTTCTGCTCTTGACCGGGTTATACACGGAATCGCCCGAGGTCAGCACGCCGGAATACACGCGGATATAGGTGAGCGCGCCGACGAACGGATCGGTCGCGATCTTGAATGCCAGCGCCGAGAACGGTTCATCATCGGAGGCATGGCGTTCGCCGACAGTGTTGTCCTTGTCGTCCAGATGGCCCTTGATGGCCGGACGCTCCGACGGCGCGGGCAGAAAATCAATGACGGCATCGAGTGCCGCTTGCACGCCCTTGTTCTTGAACGCCGAACCGCACAATACCGGCACGATCTCGAGCTTCAGGTTGCGCTCGCGCAGCCCGGTCTTGATTTCGTCCACGGTCAGTTCTTCGCCGCCGAGATATTTTTCCATGAGCTTCTCGTTGGCCTCGGCCGCCGCTTCGATCATCTGTTCGCGGTACTTCTTGCAGAGCTCAACCATCTCCGCCGGGATTTCCTTCTCTTCGAACTTCATGCCTTGGGTGGAGTCGTCCCAGTAGATCGCCTTCATCTTGATGAGATCGACGAGGCCCCTGAAGTTTTCCTCGGCACCGATGGGAAGCTGGAGCGCGACGGCATTGGCGCCCAGGCGTTCCTTGAGCTGGGACACGACCGTCAGGAAGTTGGCGCCGGCGCGGTCCATCTTGTTGACGAACGCGATGCGCGGCACCTTGTATTTGTTCGCCTGGCGCCACACTGTCTCGGATTGCGGCTGCACGCCGCCCACGGCGCACAGCACGAAAATAGCGCCGTCGAGAACGCGCAACGAACGTTCGACTTCGATGGTGAAATCGACGTGGCCGGGAGTATCGATAATATTAAAGCGGTGCTGGTCGAGCTTGCCGTCCATGCCCTTCCAGAAGCAGGTGGTCGCCGCCGAGGTGATGGTAATGCCGCGCTCCTGCTCCTGTTCCATCCAGTCCATGATGGCGGCGCCGTCGTGCACCTCGCCGATTTTGTGCGAGACGCCGGTGTAGAACAGGATGCGTTCCGTGGTCGTGGTCTTGCCGGCATCGATATGCGCCATGATACCGATGTTTCGGTAGCGTTCGATAGGAGTTGTACGAGCCACGACTCAAATCCTCTATAGATAAAGAACGGTTAATCGCTTACCAGCGGTAATGCGAGAAGGCCTTGTTGGCCTCGGCCATGCGATGCACGTCTTCGCGCTTCTTCACGGCATTGCCGCGCTTGTCCGCGGCATCCATCAATTCATCGGCCATGCGCGCGGCCATGGACTTGCCGCTGCGCTCGCGCGCGGCATCGACGACCCAGCGCATGGCCAGGGCTGTCTGGCGTCCCGAACGCACCTCGACCGGCACCTGATACGTGGCGCCGCCGACGCGGCGGCTCTTCACCTCGACCAGCGGGCGCACGTTGGTCAGCGCCTGATTGAACATTTCAATCGGGTCTTTTTTGCTGCGCTCCGCGATCGTGGTAAGCGCACCATAGACAATTTTCTCGGCCGCCGCTTTCTTTCCGCTATTCATCACCACGTTGATGAACTTCGCGACGGTCTCGCTGAGATATTTCGGGTCCGGCGTGATTTCGCGCTTCGGAACCTCTCGTCTTCTCGACATACGTTCTGCTCGTCCTGACTATGAAAATTATGATGAAAATTTATGACTTCGGCCGTTTCGCGCCGTACTTGGAACGGCTCTGCTTGCGGTCAGCGACGCCCGCGGTATCGAGCGAACCGCGCACGGTGTGGTAACGCACACCGGGCAGATCCTTCACGCGCCCGCCGCGAATCAGCACCACCGAGTGCTCTTGCAGGTTGTGTCCCTCACCGCCGATATAGGTGATCACCTCGTAACCGTTGGTGAGCCGCACCTTCGCGACTTTCCGGAGCGCCGAATTCGGCTTCTTCGGTGTCGTGGTGTACACGCGCGTGCACACGCCACGGCGCTGCGGACAGGCCTCGAGGGCCGGTACCTTGCTCTTGCTCTTGAGGCGCCTGCGCCCCTTAGCCACTAATTGATTAATCGTCGGCATTTAATTAATTGTCTTTAATGATCCGAAAATAGAAATTTCCGCCATCGCGGAAATTTCAAAATTATTTATCGCCACCCAAACTTGCGCAGTCGGCGCAGAAATTTCGGAAATCGGCCGCGGACACAGGGGCAGAACACCGAAAGCTCTTCTAGAATTACTAGAATTATCAGAGGCTTCAACAAAGACAGGCCGGCGGAATTCCGGCCTGTTCTGAGGGGCGCGATTCTAGGGAGTCACCCCTATTGTGTCAAGCCATTAGCGCCCGTTTGCGGCCTTTTTTCGAGGATTTTTGCCGCTGGCTTCCTGCCCTGCGGCCTTCCGCCGCGGCCAGAATAGCCGCCGGATCCCGAGGCGCAGCTCTTTCGGAGACGGCGGTATAGCGCCAATGGAAACATGGCTCATTGCGGCTATCTGCGCCCATTGCCGAAGGGGCCGCCATCGCCCGAGGCGCATGCTCTTTCGGCGGTGGTGGCCAGGCGACTCAATGAACTTGGTTTCTTGTGGCGGCCCGGCGTACTCCCTTCGAAGGAGCTTCGCCTCGGGCACTGGGCCGCGCGCTAGGTCCCCACCGCCTCCTCATCACTGTGCGCCGCGGGCTTGCCCGTGAAACTGGCCGTCAGGGACTGCTTCAATTCCTTGGCTTCCTGCTTGGCTTCGCCGCGCGTGCGCCGGCGCTCCAGGTGATAGGCCAGGCCCGTACCGGCCGGGATCAGGCGGCCCACGATCACGTTTTCCTTCAGGCCGCGCAGCAGATCCATCTTGCCGGTAATGGCCGCTTCCGTGAGCACACGCGTCGTCTCCTGGAACGAAGCCGCCGAGATGAACGACTCGGTCGACAACGACGCCTTGGTGATGCCGAGCAGCAGCGGCTCGAAGGTCGCCGGTTTCTTCTTCTGCGCCGCCATTTCCTCGTTGTCCTCGTGAACCCGCGCGCGCTCGGCCTGTTCGCCGGGCAGGAAACGCGTGTCGCCGGAATCGAGGATGCGCACCTTGCGCAACATCTGGCGCACGATCACCTCGATGTGCTTGTCGTTGATCTTCACGCCCTGCAACCGGTACACGTCCTGAATTTCATCGACGATGTAGTTGGTGAGCGCCTCGACACCCAGCAGACGCAGGATGTCGGAGGCCACGGGCGCGCCCTCGACGATGACATCGCCCTGTTCCACGGTCTCGCCTTCGAACACGGTGATGTGACGCCCCTTCGGGATCAGATACTCGTGCTCCACACCTTCCTTGTCGTTGATGATGAGCCGCTGCTTGCCCTTGGTGTCCTTTCCGAAGGAAATCACGCCGCTGACCTCGGCCAGAATCGCGAAATCCTTGGGCTTGCGCGCCTCGAACAGTTCCGCGACGCGCGGCAGACCGCCGGTGATGTCGCGGGTCTTCAGCGACTCCTGCGGTATACGCGCGAGCACGTCGCCCACGCCCACCTTGGCGCCGTCCTCAACGGTGATGATGGCGCCCGGCGGCAGCATGTACTTGGCCGGAATCTCGGTTCCCGGAATGGCCACCGCCTTGCCCTTGCCGTCCACCAGCGTAATAACCGGGCGGATGTCCTTGGTGCCGGCGCGATGCTTCGCATCCAGCACCACGTACGTCGACAGGCCGGTAATCTCGTCGGTCTGCTTGTTGACGGTCACGCCATCGATCAGATCGGCGAAAGTCACCTTGCCGGCAACCTCGGTGATGATCGGGTGGGTATGTGGATCCCAGTTGGCAACCACGGCACCGATCTTGATCTTCGAACCGTCGTGCACCGACAGCACTGCGCCGAAAGGCAACTTGTAACGTTCGCGGTTGCGACCTTGATCGTCCTGCACGATCAACTCGCCGGAACGCGACACAGCGACGTAATTGCCGCTCGCATGTTTCACGACCTTGAGATTCTTGAGCCGGACCACGCCAGAGGTTTTGACCTCGATGCGCGACACCGCCGTCGCGCGCGAGGCGGCGCCGCCGATATGGAACGTACGCATGGTGAGCTGCGTACCCGGTTCGCCGATCGACTGCGCGGCAATGACGCCCACGGCCTCGCCCATGTTGACGAGATGTCCGCGGCCGAGGTCGCGTCCGTAGCACTTGCGGCACACTCCGTAACGCGTATGACAGGTCACCGGTGAGCGTACCAGCACTTGATCGATGTTGCAGTCCTCGAGCAACGCCACGGCCTTTTCATCCAGCACCGAGCCGTCCGCGATCAGTATTTTCTTTTCGTTACCCGGGTCGCGGATATCGCCGATCACCACGCGTCCGAGAATGCGATCGCGCAGCGCGATCACGATTTCGCCGCCTTCCACCAGCGCCGATTTGGCCACCCCTTCCGTCGTGCCGCAGTCGTCCTCGGTCACGACCAGGTCCTGGCACACGTCCACCAGGCGGCGCGTGAGATAACCCGAGTTCGCGGTCTTGAGCGCGGTATCGGCCAGACCCTTGCGCGCGCCGTGCGTCGAAATGAAGTACTGCAGCACGTTCAGGCCTTCGCGGAAATTCGCCGTAATCGGCGTCTCGATGATCGAACCGTCGGGCTTGGCCATCAGGCCGCGCATGCCGGCGAGCTGGCGGATCTGCACCGCGCTGCCGCGCGCACCGGAGTCCGCCATCATGAAGATGGAATTGAACGACTCCTGCTTGGTCTTTTTGCCCTGCGAATCGGTCACTTCCTCGCTGCCCAACTGGTCCATCATGGTCTTGGCAACGCGCTCGGAAGTGTGGGTCCAGATATCAACCACCTTGTTGTAGCGCTCGCCGTCGGTGAGCAGGCCTGAGGCGTACTGGTTCTGGATCGCCTTCACTTCGCTCTCGGCCTGACCGATGATTTCGGCCTTCTCGCCCGGAATGATCATGTCGTCCATGCCGAAGGACACGGCCGCGCGCGAAGCAAACGCGAAACCGGTATACATCAGCTGGTCGGCGAAAATCACCGAGGCCTTGAGGCCGACGCGCCGGTAACACGCATTGATGAGTTCCGAGATCGTCTTCTTCTTGAGTACGCGGTTGATGAGCTCGAACGGCATGCCTTCCGGCAGGATTTCGGACAGCAGCGCCCGGCCCACGGTCGTGTCATAGAGCTTGCGGGTTTCGATGCGCTTGCCCTTATCGTCGAAATGCACCTCGCGGATGCGCGCCTTGATGCGTGCCTGCAACGCGATATGACGGCCGTTATAGGCGCGATGCACCTCGGCCACATCGGCAAACGCCTTGCCCTCGCCCGGCGCATTGATGCGCTCGCGAGTCATGTAATAGAGACCGAGCACGATGTCCTGCGAAGGCACGATGATCGGGTCGCCGTTGGCGGGCGACAGAATATTGTTGGTGGACATCATCAGGGCACGGGCTTCGAGTTGCGCCTCCACCGACAGCGGGATGTGCACCGCCATCTGGTCGCCGTCGAAGTCGGCGTTGTACGGCGCGCACACCAGCGGATGCAGCTGGATCGCCTTGCCTTCGACCAGGATCGGCTCGAACGCCTGAATGCCCAGGCGATGCAGCGTCGGGGCGCGGTTGAGCAGCACCGGATGCTCGCGGATCACCTCTTCCAGGATGTCCCACACCTCGGGGCCGGCCTGTTCGACCATCTTCTTCGCCGCCTTGATGGTGGTGGCCAGGCCCTTGGATTCGAGCTTGCTGAAGATGAACGGCTTGAACAGTTCCAGCGCCATCTTCTTCGGCAGGCCGCACTGGTGCAGCTTGAGCGTCGGACCCACCACGATCACGGAGCGGCCGGAGTAGTCGACGCGCTTGCCGAGCAGGTTCTGGCGGAAACGGCCCTGCTTGCCCTTGATCATGTCGGCCAGCGACTTCAGCTGGCGCTTGTTGGCGCCGGTGATGGCGCGGCCGCGGCGGCCGTTGTCGAGCAGCGCGTCTACCGCCTCCTGCAGCATGCGCTTCTCGTTGCGCACGATGATGTCCGGCGCGTTGAGATCGAGCAGGCGCTTCAGGCGGTTGTTGCGGTTGATCACGCGGCGGTACAGATCGTTCAAATCAGACGTCGCGAACCGGCCGCCATCCAGGGGGACGAGGGGACGCAGTTCCGGCGGCAGCACCGGCAGGATCTCCAGCACCATCCACTCCGGCTTGTTGCCGGAATAGAGGAACGCCTCGAGCACCTTCAGGCGCTTGGTGAGTTTCTTGATCTTGGTCTCGGAGGTGGTACCGGCGAGATCGCCGCGTGCTTTCGCCACTTCCTCTTCGAGGTTGATGGACTTGAGCAGGGCACGCACGGATTCCGCGCCCATGCGCGCGTCGAATTCGTCGCCATACTGCTGGATGGCGTTGAGGTAGGCGTCTTCCGAAAGCAGGCTGCCGCGCTCGAGCGGCGTCATGCCCGGGTCGATCACGACATAAGCCTCGAAATACAGCACGCGCTCGATATCGCGCAAGGTCATGTCGAGCATCAGGCCCATGCGCGAGGGCAGGCTCTTCAGGAACCAGATATGCGCCACCGGCGAGGCCAGGTCGATATGACCCATGCGCTCGCGCCGCACCTTCGACAGCGTGACTTCCACGCCGCACTTCTCGCAGATCACGCCGCGGTGTTTCAGGCGCTTATACTTGCCGCACAGGCATTCGTAATCCTTGACCGGCCCGAATATCTTGGCGCAGAAAAGACCATCACGCTCCGGCTTGAAAGTGCGGTAGTTGATGGTCTCCGGTTTCTTGACCTCGCCGAACGACCACGAACGGATTTTCTCCGGTGACGCGAGGCCGATACGGATCGCGTCGAAGTCCTCGGACTTGCCGGGCTGCTTGAAAAGATTAAATAGGTCTTTCAAGATTCTGTCTCCTGCGAACTGATTCGCTAACTGATTCGCCTACTGATTAATAATTACGGTTCCGGTTCGGTCTCGCCCCGGGGCTTACTCTTTTTCCTTCTCCAGCTCCATGTCGATGCCGAGCGCGCGGATTTCCTTTACCAGCACGTTGAAGGATTCGGGCATGCCCGGCTCCATGCGATGGTCGCCCTTGACGATGTTCTCGAACATCTTGGTGCGCCCCGTGACGTCGTCGGACTTGACCGTGAGCATTTCCTGCAGCGTGTAAGAGGCGCCATAGGCCTCGAGCGCCCACACTTCCATTTCACCGAAGCGTTGACCGCCGAACTGCGCCTTGCCGCCGAGCGGTTGTTGCGTGACCAGCGAGTACGGACCGGTGGAGCGCGCGTGCATCTTGTCGTCAACCAGGTGATTGAGCTTGAGCACGTACATGTAACCCACCGTTACCGGCCGGTCGAAGGACTCGCCGGTGCGCCCGTCATAAAGCGTGGTCTGGCCGGAGGGCGGCAAACCCGCCATCACCAGCATCTCCTTGATCTCTTCCTCGGACGCGCCGTCGAACACCGGCGTGGCCACCGGCACGCCCTTGCGCAGGTTGCGCGCGAGCTCGATGATCTCGTCGTCGGTCAGCGACTTGATTTCTTCCTTGCGTCCGCTGCGTCCGATCTGGTTGTAGATGCGGTCGATGAAGCGGCGGATTTCCTCGGCCTTGCGCTGCTCGTCCAGCATCGCGCCGATCTGCGCGCCCAGTTCATGCGCGGCCCAGCCGAGATGGGTTTCGAGCACCTGGCCCACGTTCATGCGCGACGGCACGCCGAGCGGATTCAGCACGATGTCCACCGGGGTGCCATCCGCGGTGTACGGCATGTCCTCGACCGCCACGATGCGCGAGATGACGCCCTTGTTGCCGTGGCGTCCGGCCATCTTGTCGCCGGGTTGCAGACGGCGCTTCACCGCCACGTACACCTTGACCATCTTGAGCACGCCGGGGGCGAGATCGTCGCCCGAGGTGAGTTTGACCTTCTTCTCGGTGAATTTCTGGTCGAACAGGTCTTTCTGCTTGGCGAGGTAGCCGCGGATTTGCTCCAGTGCCTGCGACGCCTCCTCGTTCTTGAGACGGATGTCGAACCACTTGTTGTGCGGCAGTTCCTCGAGATAACCCTTGGTGATCTTGTCGCCGTTCTTCAGGCCCGCCGGTCCGCCGTCGGCAACCTTGCCGATCAGCTGGCGCTCGAGACGTGCGAAGGCGTCGCTTTCCAGGATGCGGTACTGGTCGTCGAGGTCTTTGCGGATGCTCGCCAGTTCGGATTCTTCGATGCTTTTGGCGCGCGCGTCCTTCTCCACGCCCTCGCGGGTGAACACCTGCACGTCGATGACCGTGCCGGAGATGCCGGACGGCACGCGCAGGCTGGTGTCCTTCACGTCCGAGGCCTTCTCGCCGAAGATCGCACGCAGCAGCTTCTCTTCCGGGGTCAGCTGGGTCTCGCCCTTCGGAGTAACTTTACCAACGAGGATATCGCCGGCATCCACTTCGGCACCGATGTAGACGATGCCCGATTCGTCGAGCTTGGCCAGTGCCGCCTCGCCCACGTTCGGAATATCGCGCGTGATTTCCTCGGGTCCGAGCTTGGTGTCGCGCGCCACGGTCTGCAGCTCTTCGATGTGAATGGTGGTGAAACAATCGTTTTCCACCACGCGTTCGGAAATGAGGATCGAGTCCTCGAAGTTGTAACCGTTCCACGGCATGAACGCGACCAGAATGTTGCGCCCGAGTGCAAGCTCGCCCATATCGGTGGACTGG
Organism: Sulfuricaulis sp.; assembly: GCA_035456865.1. Lineage (GTDB taxonomy): Bacteria > Pseudomonadota > Gammaproteobacteria > Acidiferrobacterales > Sulfurifustaceae > Sulfuricaulis. The sequence continues at coordinate 5,032 of DATICK010000178.1, read as the reverse complement.
CCGTCGGCCAGCACATCGCCATTAGCAATGACATCGCCTACCTTCACCAGCGGTTTCTGATTGATGTTGGTGTTCTGGTTCGAACGCGTGTACTTGGTCAGGTTATAAATGTCGACACCGACCTCACCTGGCTTGGTCTCTTCGTCGTTGACGCGCACCACCACACGCGAGGCGTCTACGGAATCCACCAGGCCACCGCGCTTGGCGACGACCGTCGCGCCTGAGTCAATCGCCACGATGCGCTCGATACCGGTGCCGACCAGAGGTTTTTCTGTTTTCAGGCAGGGCACTGCCTGGCGCTGCATGTTCGAACCCATTAGCGCGCGGTTGGCGTCATCATGCTCCAGGAACGGAATCAGCGAGGCCGCCACCGACACGATCTGCGACGGCGCCACGTCGATATAGTCCACTTTGTCCGGCGTGGACAGCATGAACTCGTTCTTGATACGGCACGAAACCAGTTCGTCGATCAGGTGGCCGCGGCTGTCGAGCGTGGCATTGGCCTGCGCGATCATGAACTTGCTCTCTTCGATCGCCGACAGATAATGCACGTCGTCGGTGACCTTGCTGTTGTTCACCTTGCGGTACGGGGTTTCGAGGAATCCGTACTCGTTGGTGCGGGCGTAGACCGCCAGCGAGTTGATCAGGCCGATGTTCGGGCCTTCCGGCGTCTCGATCGGGCACACGCGTCCGTAATGGGTCGGGTGCACGTCGCGCACCTCGAAGCCGGCGCGCTCGCGCGTCAGGCCGCCGGGCCCGAGGGCCGAGACGCGGCGCTTGTGCGTGATCTCGGACAGCGGGTTGGTCTGGTCCATGAACTGCGAAAGCTGGCTGGAGCCGAAGAACTCCTTGATCACCGCCGACACCGGCTTGGCGTTGATCAGCTCCTGCGGCATCAGGCCTTCCGACTCCGCCAGCGACAGGCGTTCCTTGACCGCGCGCTCGACGCGCACCAGGCCGACGCGGAACTGGTTCTCGGCGAGTTCGCCCACCGAGCGCACGCGGCGGTTGCCGAGGTGGTCAATGTCGTCGATTTCGCCCTTGCCGTTCTTGAGCTCGATCAGGATTTTCATCGCATCGACGATGTCGTCCTTGGTCAGGATACCCGGACCTTCATCGCTGCCTCTTCCGACGCGGCGGTTGAATTTCATGCGGCCGACGGCCGAGAGGTCGTAGCGGTCGGGGCTGAAGAACAGGTTGTTGAACAGCGTCTGCGCGGCATCGCGCGTCGGCGGCTCGCCCGGGCGCATCATGCGGTAGATTTCGATCTGGGCCTCAAGCGGATCGCGCGTCAGATCCAGACGCAGGGTATCGGAGATGAACGAACCCTGGTCGAGATCGTTGGTGTAGACCGTCTTGACCTGTTCGATACCGGCTTCGAACAGCTTGTCGATCAGATCCTTGGATACCAGGTCGTTGGCCTGGGCCAACAATTCGCCGGTCTGCGGATGAATCACGTCTTCCGCGAGCGAGCGGCCAATCAGGAAGCTCGGTTCGATGGTCAGCTGCTTGAGCTTGGACTTTTCCAGCTCGCGGATGTGGCGTCCGGAAATGCGGCGGTTGGCTTCGATGATGACTTCGCCCTTCGGCGTTTTCACGTCGAATTCGAATTGCATGCCGCGCAGGCGATTGGGGATCAGGTCGAGCCGGATCTCGTTCTTCACGAGATGGAAGGTATCGGTCTGGAAGAAGGTAGCCAGAATTTCCTGCGTGGTCATGCCGATCGCGCGCAGCAATACCGTCGAGGGCAGCTTGCGGCGGCGGTCGATGCGCACATACAGGTAATCCTTGGGATCGAACTCCAGATCGAGCCACGAGCCGCGGTAGGGAATGACGCGCGCGGAAAACAGGAGCTTGCCGGAAGAGTGCGTCTTGCCGTAATCGTGCTCGAAGAACACGCCCGGAGAGCGGTGCAGTTGCGAGACGATGACGCGCTCGGTGCCGTTGATGATGAACGTCCCGTTATCGGTCATGAGCGGGATCTCGCCCATGTACACTTCCTGCTCCTTGATGTCGCGCACCGTCTTGGTGCCGCTGGCCTCGTCTTTCTCGAATACCACGAGACGCAGCAGGGCGCGCAAAGGTGCCGCGTAGATCAGCCCGCGCTGCTGGCATTCCTTGACATCGAACGGTGGAATGCCGAGACGGTAGCTGACGAACTCGAGGGCCGCATTGCCGTTGTAACTCTCGATCGGAAACACCGTCTTAAAGGCGGCCTGCAAGCCCTGATCGATCCGCTGTTCCGGCGGCGTGTCCGCCTGCAAAAACTGGTGATAGGATTCCTTCTGGATCTTGAGCAGATACGGAACCTTCAGCACGCCAGGGCGCTTGCCAAAATTCTTGCGGATGAGTTTCTTCTCGGTGAATGAGTAGGTCATGCTTTCCTCGGCTCTATATGTATAGAGAAACGGCTTGAACGGACCGGTACAACCGACAACGTCTTCCTGAAAACGGCATGCAGGCGGATCAGCGGCTTGCGCCGCTGATCCCGCCCGCACGGACTACTACTAATAGCCGGTTCACCCGCCGGCAGCGGATGAACCCCCGACAGCGCCAACTTACTTAAGTTCAACCTTGGCGCCGGCGGCCTCGAGTTCCTTCTTCATCTTCTCGGCGTCGGCCTTGGGCACGCCTTCCTTCACGGTCTGCGGCGCGCCTTCGACCAGGTCCTTGGCTTCTTTCAGGCCCAGGGTGGTCACGGCACGCACGGCCTTGATGACGGAGACCTTGTTGTCGCCGGCAGCAGTCAGGATCACGTCGAAGGCATCCTTGACTTCCGCCGGTGCGGCGGCGGCGCCGGCAGCCGGGGCGGCCACGGCCACGGCGGCCGCGGAGACGCCGAACTTGGTCTCCATCTCCTTGATGAGTTCGGAGAGCTCCAGCACCGACATGCTGGAAATGGTATTAAGTATCTCTTCTTTGGAAACAGCCATGATTAAATCTCCTGAATAAAGTCTTGAATGATTGATCGTTTAGGCGGCTTGCGCCTTGGCATCGCGCACCGCGGCCAGGGCCCGTACGAACTTCGCCGGGACCTCGTTCAAGGTCTGGACGAACTTCTGGACCGGAGCCTGCATCGTGCCGAGTAGCTGAGCCAGCAATTGCTCGCGTCCGGGCAGAACCGCCAACGCCTGGATCTGCGCCAGGGACATGAGCTTGCCGCTCATGGCACCGGCCTTGATCTTTAGCATTTCATTGTCTTTCGCGAACTCGCTCAAAATCTTGGCTACCGCCACGGGATCGGCCGACACCGCAAACGCCAAGGGACCTACCATCTGGTCCTTGAGGCATTCGAAGCTCGTGCCCTCCACGGCACGCCGAGCCAGCGTGTTTTTCACGACGCGCAGATAAACCTTGCCGTCATACGCCTTGCGACGCAGCGTGGTCATCTGGGCAACGCTCAGCCCACGATACTCGGCCAACATGGCTGCCTGGGCACCCGTCAACTTCTCGGACACTTCGGCGACAACCGCCTTTTTCTCATCTAATGTCAGACTCATACGAGTCACCTCCGGTTGCTACGTCTATAAACAACGGCGACCTTTTCAGGAGGTAAATCCTGTGTCGGGCACACCGTCTGCGCAGGCTGTTTCAGCCGATTAAGCACCGCCCAACCGACATCGTTGCCACGGCGCACCTGCGGTCTTTGACAACGCTCCGCGCCAAAAAAAACGGTGCGAAGCGACCCAAAGTTCGTTTCACTAATAACGCGATCAGCGAGCTGATCGCTTGAATCAAAAATCCTTTCTTACAGCCCCGACGTGTCCAGGCGGATGCCCGGGCCCATCGTCGTCGAGATCGTCACCTTCTTCAGGAACGCACCTTTCGACGCCGCCGGTTTGACTTTGTTCAGCGCCGATACGAGCGACAGGAAATTCTCCTTGAGCGCCTCGGCCTCGAACGAGGCCTTGCCGATCGCGCAATGCACGATGCCGGCCTTGTCGGTACGGAACTGCGCCTGACCGGCCTTGGCGTTTTCGACGGCCTTGGCCACGTTCGGCGTCACGGTTCCGACCTTCGGATTCGGCATCAGGCCGCGCGGGCCGAGAATCTGGCCGAGCTGGCCCACGATCTTCATGGCCTCGGGAGTCGCGATGGCAAGATCGAATTCGATCTTGCCCGCCTTGATCTGGTCCGCGAGATCCTGGAAACCGACGATGTCGGCGCCGGCTTTTTTCGCGGCCTCGGCGGCGTTGCCTTCGGCGAACACCGCGATGCGCACCTTCTTGCCGGTGCCGCGCGGCATCACCGCCGTGCCGCGTACGTTCTGATCCGACTTCTTGGCGTCGATGCCGAGATTGATCGCGACGTCCACCGATTCGTCGAACTTGGCGCTGGCGGTGCCCTTGAGAATCTTCAGGGCTTCGTCGAGCGGATAATTCTTCATGCGATCGACTTTGGCGAGTTGGGCTTTCAGGCGTTTACCGGCCATATCACACCCCCTCGCATTCCACGCCCATCTGGCGTGCGCTGCCCGCGATGATTTTCACCGCGGTGTTGATGTCGTAACAATTGAGATCGGGCATCTTGATCTTGGCGATTTCTTCGAGTTGCTTGCGCGACAGCTTGCCGACCTTGTCCTTGAGCGCGTTGCCGCTGCCGGATTCGAGACCGAGCGCCTTCTTGATCAGCACCGACGCCGGCGGCGTCTTGGTGATGAAGGTAAAGCTCTTGTCGCTGAACGCCGTGATGATGACGGGGGTCGGCATGCCCTTTTCCATCTTCTGGGTCTGCGCGTTGAACTGCTTGCAGAACTCCATGATGTTCAGGCCGTGCTGACCGAGTGCCGGTCCCACCGGCGGGGACGGATTGGCCGACCCGGCTGGTACCTGCAGCTTGATATACGCCGTTACTTTCTTTGCCACAATTTGCTCCTTACGGGTCCAAGCGCCTTACTCAATTCAGGCTCCCCGCGGTTAATGCGGTTAATAAAAATGGTCAGGCCTTTTCGACCTGACTGAACTCCAGCTCCACGGGCGTCTGCCGTCCGAAGATCGACACCGCCACCTTGAGCTTGTTCTTCTCGTAGTTG
>DATICK010000177.1:0-4935 GCA_035456865.1 Sulfuricaulis sp. | reverse complement strand
TGCATGCTGACATAGACCCACGACACGCCGAGGCCGAACATTCCCGCTCCGTACAGAAAACCGCGGAAGGCCGCGCGTCCCGGAGAGGGGTCCGACCATAATACAAACAGCAAGGCGGGAGACAGCACGGCAAGCGGGAACAGGTCGAACGGCGAGAACGCGAGCGGCAGCAGCAGCCCGGCGACAAACGCCGCCACGTCCGCCGCTGCCGGCGGAAAACGGAAAGGCCTGCTACTTGGCTTTTTGCCGGTCTGGTTGTTCAACCGGAGTTACTTTCAGGAGATAAACACGGCGACTGTCGGCGCGCAACACCTCGAAACGCCAGTTATCGATGTCGATTTTCTCGCCGCGGCGTGGGACATGCCCGAGTCGGTTCATGACCAGACCGCCCACGGTATCGATTTCCTCGTGCACAAGCTGACTGTTAAGGCGCGTATTGAAATCGGCCAGTGTCACCAGCGCCTTGACCACGTATTCGCCGCCGTCGCGCGGCATGATCATGACGTCGTCTTCGATATCGTACTCGTCCGCGATCTCACCCACGATCTGCTCCAGCACATCCTCGATGGTCACCAGCCCCGCAACCCCGCCATACTCGTCAACGACGATCGCCATGTGGTTACGGCTGGTGCGAAATTCGCGTAACAGCACGTTCAGGCGCTTGCTTTCCGGCACGAACACCGCTGGCCGCAGCATGTCATGAACGTTGAATTGGGCGCGTTTTTTCTTGTCGAGAAACAGATAACGCAAAAGGTCCTTGGCGAGCAGAATGCCGATCACCTTGTCCTTGTCCCCGTCCACCATGGGAAAACGCGAGTGGCCGGACTCGATCAATAGCGGCAGATATTCTTCAGGCTTCTGGTTCTTGTCCACCACGTCCATTTGCGAGCGCGGCACCATGATGTCCCGGACCTTCATCTCGGAGACCTGGAGCACGCCTTCGATCATGTCGAGCGAATCGCGGTCGAGCAGATCTCTCTTGGCGGAATCGCGCAGGACATCGATCAGGTCGTTGCGCGTGGCCGGTTCGCCGAGCAGCGCATGACTCAATCGGTCGAGCAGCGAGCGCGGTGCAGCCGTCGTATCGCCGGTGGCACCCGGCTTGTCTTCGTTTTTATCGTTCATTGAATATAGGGATTGGCGTAACCCAGCTCCTTGAGCAGGCGGATTTCCTTTTTTTCCATCACCGCGGCGTCCTGCCGTTTCCGGTGATCATACCCGCGCAAATGCAGTATACCGTGAACCACCATGTGCGCCCAATGGGCATTCACGGATTTACGCTGGGTGCGCGCTTCGCGCCGCACCACCGGCGCGCAGATAACCAGATCGCCGAGCATGTCGCTGCGCGTGCCGGGCGGCGCCTCGAAAGGAAATGACAGGACATTCGTCGGATAAGACTTGCGTCGGAATCGGCCATTGAGCGCCGCTGATTCCGCGTTGCCCACGATGCGCATCCCGAGCGCCACGCGTCGGCGACGCAGGCCCTTCAGGGCGGCGTGCGCCCAGCGATGCAGGGCGGAATCCGCGGGCAGTCCGGCGCGCGCCACACCGTACTGCACGCTCAATTTCAGTTTCATGCTTCGTTTTTCTTGCTGCGTAATTTCTCGGCGACACTCTCGTGCGTTTCGTAGGCCTCGACGATTTTCTGCACCAGTGCATGGCGCACAACGTCCTGCGGGGTGAAATGGGTGAAGGTAATGCCTTCGACATTGCGCAGGATTTCCATCGCCTGCTTGAGGCCGGACAGCTGAGTGCGGCGCAGATCGATCTGGGTGATATCGCCGGTAATCACCGCGGTGGTGCCGAAGCCGATGCGCGTGAGGAACATTTTCATTTGCTCCGCGGTGGTGTTCTGCGCCTCGTCCAGGATGATGAAGGATTCGTTGAGCGTGCGGCCGCGCATGTAGGCGAGCGGCGCGAGTTCAATAATATTTTTCTCCAGCAGCCGCGCCACCTTTTCGAAACCCAGCATTTCGTGCAGCGCGTCATACAACGGTCGCAGATAGGGGTCGATTTTCTGCTCGAGGTCACCGGGCAGGAATCCCAGGCGTTCGCCGGCCTCCACCACCGGCCGCACCAGCAAAATCCGTTGCACGCGGTTGGTCTCAAGCGCCTCAACAGCGCAGGCCACGGCCAGGTAGGTCTTGCCGGTGCCGGCTGGGCCGATACCGAAATTGATGTCGTGAGTAAGGATATGACGTATGTATTGGCGCTGGCGCGGACCGCGCCCGCGGACAATGCGCTTGGGCGTGCGCAGCGTGGTTTCGCGATCGTCTTCTTCCTCCGAGCCGCGTAGCGCGAATTTCTGCAGCATGACATGCACGCCGGCCAGTGTCAGGGCCTCGTCGCCCTTCGTGGCGTCATAGAGATCTTTCAGCAGTTGCGACGCGGCGTTGCTTTCCTCCGGCGCACCGGTCACGCGGAAGACATTGCCGCGATTGGCGATCTCGACGCCCATGTATTCTTCGATCTGCTTGAGGTGCTCGTCGTGACTGCCGCACAAGCTCGCGAGCCGGCGGTTGTCCGCGGGGGTGAGGCTGAATTCGATGTGGCTGGGTTTCGGTTTCAAACGCGTGCTGTCATCCTGGAATGAATCGGAGAATAATTAAGACGCAAAACCGATGAACAAATCAAGCGCGGCGCGCGAAAGCGTCATTAAGGAGCCGTCCGCGCAGGGAATTGGTCATGGCTTCGGTGATTTCCACGTCCACGAACCGGCCGATCAGGCCCTGGTCACCAGCATCAAAGTTCACGACACGGTTGTTTTCCGTGCGCCCGCACAGTTGCTGCAGCGACTTGCGCGCCGGTCCTTCGACGAGAATTCGCTGCGTCGTGCCCACCATGCGCCGGCCGATGGCCGCGGCCATTTCGATATTGCGGCTCTGTAGCCGGGCCAGTCGCGCCTCCCTGACTTCACGCGGCGTGTCGTCGGTCAGCTCCGCCGCCGGCGTGCCGGGACGCGGGCTGTAAAGAAAACTGAATGAGGTGTCGAAACCGACTTCGTCCATAAGGCTCATGCTCGCGGCGAAATCCGTTTCGGTCTCGCCCGGGAAACCGACGATGAAATCCGTGGTCACGCTGATGTCCGGACGCAATTCGCGCAGCTTGCGGATCTTCGATTTGTATTCGAGCACGGTATGGCCGCGCTTCATCAGCGCGAGAATGCGGTCGCTGCCGCTCTGCACCGGGAGATGCAGATGACCGGCGAGTTTCGACACATCGGCATAAGCGCCGATCAGCCGCTCGTTGAACACCTGCGGGTGTGAGGTGGTGAAACGGATGCGTCCGATGCCGTCAATCTCGGCGAGATAGCGGATGAGCAGCGCCAAATCGGCATGCTCGCCGGTATGCATCGCCCCGCGATAGGCATTGACGTTCTGCCCGAGCAGGATGACCTCGCGCACTCCGTGCTCGGCGAGATGGGCCACTTCCGCGATCACGTCATCGAATGGCCGGCTGAATTCCTCTCCGCGCGTATAGGGCACGACGCAGAAGCTGCAATACTTGCTGCAGCCTTCCATGATCGAGACCAGCGCGCGCACGCCGTCCACCCGCGGCTCGGGCAGGCGGTCGAATTTCTCGATTTCGGGGAATGCAATATCCACCGCCGGCTTGTGATTGGCCAGGACGCCGTCCAGCATCTGCGGCAGACGGTGCAGGGTCTGCGGGCCAAACACCATGTCCACGTAAGGCGCACGCCTTATGATCGCCGCGCCTTCCTGGCTGGCAACGCAACCGCCGACGCCAATAACCAGGCCGGGACGCGCGTCCTTCAGCTCGCGCCACAGGCCCAGTTGCGAGAACACCTTCTCCTGCGCCTTCTCGCGGATGGAGCATGTATTAAGGAGCAATACGTCGGCCTGAGCCGGGTCGTCCGTGGTTTCCAGCCCATGGCTGGCCGCGAGCGCGTCCGCCATGCGCGCGGAATCGTACTCGTTCATCTGGCAACCGAAGGTTTTGATATGCAGCTTGCGGGACATGTACCGGGAAAGGCTATGGGATCAGGTACTTAATCTACCGTCAGGGGGGCGAAAATACCAGCCGGCAATACAAAATCGCCGGGAGCGATTTTGCCCGCGCCATCCCTGCGGGATGTCCACAAAATCGTTCCAGACAATGTTGTGGACAGCGGAGCGTAGCGACGCTGGCCCAGAAATGGGTGAGTCTCAGGGATGAGGCAAACAAAAAACGCGGGGGGCATCAGCCACCCGCGTTCGGAGGATTACCGATAACCCCTAGGGCCTGGACTTCTCGCTAATCTGCGACAGGATCGCCACAACCAGCGCCGCGATCGACAAAGCAAAGATATAGAAGATATTTTCCAGGAGTTGAGAATTCGTCGACGCCAGGTAAGTGATTATCGACGGGGTACCAATCCAGAAACTTAGCTTTAACATGACACTCTCCTCCTCAGGATTAAGTCTGCGGGAGGGGCGCTAGCCCGTCATTCCTTTCTGCCCACAGATCGTCCCTTGCATAGAGTCTTGGCCAGGAGTACCTGATCCACAAGCCGCAGACCGACGCGTGGCGGTTCGATGGAGATAAGCGGAGATAAGCGGCGAATGCCTTTGATACAGCGCCTTAATGCGGTTGAGGAACAAGCGCATCATCTGAGCCGACAGAATACGCGAAAATTGATACCCATTAAGCAGTTACAAGATGAAATTCCTGTTATTACTGATGTAGTCAGAGCGGCCAGACCGAGATACATAAGCATTTCCTAATTTTGCGGCATACATATGCGGGTGCACGCAAAAGAGAGAAATAAAGGCCGTCTCGCGACGGCCTTTTCATTGGGCCTTCATACTGCATCCCCCTCAGGGGGCAGGCACGTTAACAGTGGTGTTCAAGTATGAAACGGCGGAAACCAAGGACAAGGCTCTGCCGTCCAGTGTGGCGCCGCCACCCGGGAACGTGACTCCTGAATTGGCGATG
>DATICK010000176.1:0-2958 GCA_035456865.1 Sulfuricaulis sp. | reverse complement strand
ACCGGCGAGACGCGGCATTACGTGGTCGAGGGCGAGCAGGAACAGTTCGGACTGCCGCCGGGCACGTTCACTCCCTGGCGGCAAATTCCGGTGGACACCGATCTGCTGTTCTATGAAGGACTGCACGGCGGCGTGGTGGCGCGCACCTGGACCCGCCGCAAGATGAGCCCGTCGCACAATCCTCACGTCATCGAGCGCCGCAACGCCCTCGACGGCAACAACGGCGTGGACGTGGCGCAGTACGTGGACCTGCTGATCGGCGTGGTACCGGTCGCCAATCTCGAATGGATACAGAAAATCCACCGCGACACCAGCGTCAAAGGCCATTCCCCGGAGGCGGTCACCGACACCATCCTGCGGCGGCTGCGCGACTACATAGACTACATCACGCCGCAGTTCTCCCTCTCCGACATTAATTTCCAGCGCGTGCCGGTCGTGGATACCTCCAACCCCTTCATCGCCCGCGACGTTCCGACATTGGCGGAAAGCGTCGTGGTCATCCGATTCCGCGAGCCGGGGAAATTCGATTTTCCGAACCTGCTGCGGCGGATCAAGGATTCTTATATGTCACGTCCCAACACCATGGTCATTCCCGGCGGGAAAATGCTGCTGGCCATGGAAATTATCTGTACGCCGCTGGTGCATGAACTGATCGAAAAGCGCAAAACAAACAGCGGATAAAAAAACTCAAGGCCCGGTTTTTCAATGCCTCGTCGGTTCGATCGTGGCGTCCAGGTTGAGGTTGTCGCAAAAGCTGGTGAACTCGTCGCGCAAATGGCCGATGTGCACGCCGGACGGCAGACTCACAGTCATGCTGAGCGAAAACATCGGCGCGCCGGTGTGCGCGGCCGGGTAGGTCCAGGTGCTCAGCTCCTCGATGTTGATGTCGCGGCTTGCAAAGAAGTCCGCGATCTCGTGCACGATGCCCGGATGGTCCATGGCCACCACGTCCACGGTGTAGGGCACCATGTCCTGCACCGCGGTTCGCGGTTCGGTGTGCCGGGCAAGGATGGTAAGCTCGAGTTTTTTCTCCAGCACCGGCACCTGTCGCTCCAGGCGCGTGATTGCCCCCCAGTGCCCGGACACCATCAGAATCAGGGCGAATTCTCCCCCCAATACCGTCATGCGGCTGTCCTCGATGTTGCAACCACAGTCGAGGATGGCCTTGGATAGCTGATTGACGATCCCAGGGCGATCCTTGCCCAGCGCGGAGAAGACAAAATATTTTTTCATGGCAAAGCGATCAGGAATGATACGAGGTCACGGCGGCCGGAAGTTTATCGCCAACGTTAGCCGGCGGCCAGATGAAAATCGGACAGCGGGACGACCGGACCTTTGACCAACCGGCTGATATTGTACCGGATCATCGCTTTAAGCGGATTCAGGGCAAACATCAGATCGCACCGGCATGAATTGCCGGTTTTTGCTCAATGAAAATCCTTCAGTTCCCTGACCACCAGTATTCGCCTTTCGTTCTTCCACTGCGAGAAACACACGAGCTTCCCGGCGCTGTCCACGTCAAGATCGTAAATCGCCATGACATCCTTGATCTTCTTGAGCCCCGCCTTGTCGTAAAGGAAAAAATAATTTTCCCGCTTTTCATAACTCGGGCCGGTGATGATCTGGAACAGCGTCCGGTCACCACGTCCCGTTTCCACATGCATGCTGACCTGCTGGTAATTCTTCACCGGGAAGCGGTAAAGTAGTTCGAGCTTCCCGTCGCTGTGCCGCGCCAGGTAGGCCTCCGGACCGTAGGCCACGAGCAGGATCAAAGCGTTGCCTGAAGCGAAGGCGCCACGCAGGCTGTAGATCCACATGTCCGGGAGCTCGATGAGCTTGGCCATCTGCCGGCTTTCCGCGTCCAGCAACCAGATATGGTTGTCCTGCTTCCAGTAATTTTTCTGCATCACGTATTTCTTGTTACCCACCTTGTAACCGTTGGCCAAAGCGTTGTCCAACACCGGTGGCGGAATGGATGGGAACGCGGCTGCAAACTCCGGGCTCGCGTCGCCTGAGGCCTCGACGAGTGAAATGGGTTTCTTTTCCACGAGCCTGGCGGCGGCCGCGTCGATGGTCAGATCTACGCCGTTGACATCGCCGTCCGAAATGCTCGCTTTCAAGGTCGTCGCATCTTTCCAGGAAAACTCGGCCACGTAACTCCGGTACATGGCGAATTCGCGCGAGGCCTTGGCGTCGAGCAGTGTTTTGACTTTCAGGGTATTAAGATCGAGCGCCAGGATTTCCGTGAGCTCTGTGGAGCCCTCCAGCACTTCGCGCGCAAACGCAAGGTAACGCGAATCGGGCGAAAAATGCGGCTGGACGTAATCGCCGTTTTCCAGGGTGAACAGGGTTTTTCCGGTCACCGTGGTTTCGCCCGATGGCAGCATCGGGAGCAAGGCAAACGGATTGGCCCACACCGACACCGGCAGCAGGCAAGCCACCACAACAACCGACTGTATCCAGCGCCACATGTTCGGTGCCTGTTCGGCAGGTTGACGAGGTGCCCAGAGTATACCGTCCATACGGCAAGCGGCCACAGTGCGGTGCATTCTATCGGGCCCCTTTCCGGCGCCCCAGGCTCTCCAGCCACATATCCACCCGGCCCCAGAGTTGTTCACGCAGACGGGCGTGCCAGGGACGGCGACGCCAGACCTCGTAAAGACATTCGATGCTGTTTTGGAAATCCTCATCAAACATAAACTTTACCGACTCTCCGAAGGCGGCATGCTCTACCTCCTGATTGGCTTCAAGGTTCCAGCGCAGATTCCAGCGGTCGAGGTTGCTTGAGCCGATGGAAACCCAGTCGTCGCAGAGAATCGTTTTGGCGTGCAAAAAACGCGGCTGGTATTCGAAAATGCGCACGCCGGCGCGCAGCAAGCCGGTGTAGAAGCGCCGTCCGGCGTGGCGGATCGCCGGGTGATCGGTGTACGGGCCGGGCAACAGCAGCCGCACGTCCAC
>DATICK010000175.1:0-9734 GCA_035456865.1 Sulfuricaulis sp. | reverse complement strand
TTGCGCGAGCCACACATGCCGTTCCATGAATTCGAGGATTATGCCAGGCTGATCGCCGGTCTGTGCCATCGTCATGGCGCCCAATTGCTGCTCAATGCCGAACCGGAATGGGTGTCGCGCTGCGATGCCGACGGAGCGCATTTGAACGGCAAGCGTCTGGCGCAATATGCATCGCGCCCTCTTGATGATCATTTCTGGATCGCCGCTTCCTGCCACAACGCCGAGGAACTGCATCAGGCGGAGCGATTGGGGGCGGATTTCGCGGTGCTATCGCCGGTGGCGCCGACCTCCTCGCATCCCGGCGCGGTACCGCTCGGTTGGGAGGCCTTTTCCCGATTGTGCGCGGGCGTGAACCTGCCGGTGTATGCCTTGGGAGGCATGCGTGTGCAGGACCTCGCACGGGCGCGCCAAGCGGGTGCGCAGGGATTGGCGATGGTCAGCCAGATCTGGGGTGCGAATTCGATCGAGCAGGCCGTTACCGCTCTTGCCTCGAGCTAGTTTTTCTTCACGGTTGCCGCCAGAGAGAGATACCACTGGTGCAGGCGCTCAACTTCCTTTTCGAGATGCTTGCGATCACCATTGTTGTCGATTACGTCATCTGCCTTTTGCAGACGTTGCGCGCGACTCACCTGGGTGGCCATGATTTTACGTATCTCAGGTTCAGTCAACCCGCTGCGTGCTGCCGCGCGCTGAATCTGCACGCCTTCCGAGGTGTCCACAACCAGAACCCGATCCACGAGATCGATGAACCCGGATTCGATCAGCAGTGGTACCACGAGGATGCAGTATGGCGCGTGAAGTACATCCAGTCTTTCGCGAACCACTTCGCGGATACGCGGATGCAGGATTGCCTCCAGCCGCAGACGTTCGCCGGCATTCTCGAAAACCCTTTCGCGCAACTTGTTCCGGTCTAATCTGCGATTGGCGTCGAGAATATCCTGTCCAAAGATGCGGACGATCTCGTCGCATGTCGGTTGCCCGGGTTCGGTCAGGCGATGCGCTATTTCGTCGGTGTCGATGATCGGCACGCCACGCGTGGTCAGGAGCGCCGCAACCGTGGATTTTCCGCTGCCAATACCACCAGTGAGGCCAATCCGCAACATGGGGTCAGCGCTCAGACGGAAATCCGTGCAAATTGTAGATAGAAGCGGGTCAGGGCCTCACCCCACAGGAGAGCGATCCAGCCGGCGGCGCACAGAAACGGACCAAAGGGAATCGGCATGCGGCGATCATGGCCGAAAAACACGATGAAGCTGATTCCCACCACAGCGCCCACCAGCGAGGCCAGCAAAATGATCAGGGGCAGGCTCTGCCATCCTAACCACGCACCGAAGACAGCAAAGAGCTTGAAATCACCATAACCCATACCCTCCTTACCCGTCGTCAACTTGAAAAGCTGATACACCAGCCAGAGGGAGACGTAACCGACTATGGCGCCAATGACTGCTGAGGACAAAGGCACGAAGACGGCAAAGATATTAAACAGCAGTCCCGCCCATAACAGCGGCAGTGTGAGGTCATCGGGCAGAAGTTGCCGGTCAACGTCAATGAAGCTGAGCGCAATCAGGCTCCAGGTGAGGGCCAGACCTGCCAGCGCCGCAAGACTAAAACCGAATCGCCACGCCACCAATACCGAGAGACAGCCGGTCAGCAGTTCGACGAGAGGGTAGCGCCAGGAAATGGGTTTGTGGCAGGCGGAGCATTTCCCCCGCAACCAGAGAAAGCTCAGAACGGGGATGTTTTCCAGAGCCGTGATCGCATGTTCGCAATGCGGACAGCGTGAACGGGGCACGATGAGGTCAAAGCGATTGGAAGCATCGGTCGGTGGCTGTTTCGGATCGAGAAGTTCACGGCACTGGCTTTGCCAGCGACGCTCGAGCATCACGGGCAGTCGATAGACGACGACGTTCAGGAAACTACCGATGGCCAGTCCGAACAGGCCAGCTATCCAGGGAAAAGCCGCGGGATAGTTGGCGAAGAAAGCGGACAAGTCGTTCATCGGGCGGCATTATGCCCGAAAGCCAGCAAGCAGCGGTACCCTTGGCCGGGATTAAACAGTGGCCGCAAGCTTAAAGATCGGCAGGTACATGGCGACGACCAGACCGCCGATAACGACGCCAAGAAAGGCCATAATGATCGGTTCGAGCAAGCTGGAGAGTCCTGCTACGGCATCGTCAACTTCCGCTTCATAAAAATCGGCAACCTTGCTGAGCATCTTGTCGAGTTCGCCGGATTCTTCGCCGATGGCGACCATTTGTACCACCATGTTAGGGAAAAGCCCCGTGGCGTTCATTGACGATTGCAGCTGCATGCCGGTGCTCACGTCGGATTTGATGGCCATGGTGCCTTCGTAATAGACGCGGTTGCCCGCCGCACCGGCGACGGAATCGAGCGCCTCGACCAGTGGCACGCCCGCGGCGAACATAGTCGCCAACGTGCGTGAGAACCGGGCGATGGTGGCCTTCTTGACGATCTCGCCGATCACCGGAAATTTCAGCAGGGCGCGGTCGAGACTGTGTTGCATCTTTGCAGAACGTTTGTACGAGTAGCCAGTGAATACCACGGTTCCAACAATTGTACCGATAATCGCCCACCACCAATCCTGGAACGCTTTGGAAAGATTGATTACCATCTTGGTCATGGCCGGCAGGTCGGCGCCGAATCCAGCAAACAGGCTCTCAAATTGGGGAATAACGAATACCAGCAATACAGCAGTAATGATAAATGCGACAACGATGACAGCCATCGGATAGAACAGCGCCGATTTGATCTTGCCCTTGATGGCTTCGATCTTTTCCTTATAGGTGGCGACTTTATCAAGGATGCCATCCAGAATACCTGCCTGTTCACCCGCCTGCACCAGGTTGCAGTACAAGGCATCGAAGTAGAGAGGATATTTTCCCAGCGCTGGGGCCAGCGCGGTACCCGACTCTATGTCCTGTTTGATGGACAGGATGATTTCCTGCATCGAAGGATTTTCATGTCCCTTGCCGACGATATCGAAGGACTGAGCGATGGGAATGCCCGACATCAGCATGGTAGCGAGCTGGCGGGTGAATACTGAAATGTCCTTGGACGTGACCTTCTTTTTGAACTTGAAGGCGTTCTTGCGCTGTTTGGCCACCTTGACGGGACTGACGCCCTGGCGACGAAGCGTGGCGTTCACATAGGCGACACTGGCCGCCTCCATGATCCCTTTGACTTTCTTTCCCTGTTTATCGATGCCTTCCCAGAGAAAGGCGTCAAACTTCGGTTTCTTGATCGCTGCTTCTGCCATAGTTTACTCGTTGGTTGCCCGTTCGACTTCATCCAGCGTGGTAACGCCGTCCTTGACCTTTTTCAGACCCGACCGGCGCAAATCGGGAACACCTTCTTTCTCTGCCTGCCTCTGGATGTCCAGCTGGTTGCCACCGCGCATGATGATTTCACCGATGGCGGGAGTTACCGGCATGACCTGATAGATACCCACGCGTCCCTTATAACCGCCATTACACATATCGCAGCCGACGGCGCCGTGAATCACCAGGCCATTCAGCTCTTCTTCTTTGAATCCGGCCTTGAGCAGGGCATGTTTGGGAATATCAATCGGTTTCTTGCAATGCTGGCACAGACGCCGCGCCAGGCGCTGGGCCATGATCAGATTGACGGCCGAGGCGATATTAAAAGGTGGCACGCCCATATTAGCGAGACGAGTAAGTGTCGAGGGCGCGTCGTTCGTATGCAGGGTGGAAAGCACCATGTGGCCTGTCTGTGCCGCTTTGATGGCAATTTCGGCCGTTTCGAGGTCGCGGATTTCGCCGACCATGATGATATCCGGATCCTGGCGCAGGAAAGCACGCAATGCCGAGGCGAAATTGAGCCCCGCCTTTTCATTGATATTGACCTGATTGATGCCCGCCAGATTGATTTCCACCGGGTCTTCCGCGGTGGAAATATTGTTATCCGGTGTGTTGAGAATATTCAGCCCGGTATAAAGCGTAACGGTTTTACCGCTACCCGTCGGACCGGTGACGAGCACCATGCCGTAAGGGCGGTTGATAGCATCAAGAAAAAGTTGTTTCTGGAAATCTTCAAACCCGAGTTTTTCCACGCCCAGTGTGGCCGAGGTCGGGTCAAGAATACGCATCACGATCTTCTCGCCCCACAGAGTTGGCAACGTGCTGACGCGAAAGTCGATCGCGCGATTCTTCGAGATGCGCATCTTCATGCGGCCGTCCTGGGGGACGCGACGCTCGGCGATATCGAGCCTGGAAAGAATTTTCAGGCGTGCGGCAATACGCGCGGACATTGCCAGCGGGGGGTTAGCGATCTCTGTCAGCATGCCGTCCTGGCGATAACGCACGCGATAGGTTTTTTCGTACGGCTCGATATGAATATCCGAGGCGCCGCGGTTGATGGCATCCATCAGCACTTTGTTGACGAACTTGACGACCGGAGCATCGTTAATGCCTTCCTGATCGCCGGTGTTTCCAGAATCCGTGCCTTCTTCACCGGCAATGATCTCGAGATTTTCCAGGCTGTCATCACCCGCCAGATCGGCAAGGCTGGTGTCCTGGGCGTCCAGGGCCTTATCGATGATGACAGCGAGCTTGGTTTCCTCGACCAGAATCGGTTCGGTGCCAAGGCCCGTATGGAACTTGATTTCATCCAGTGCCTGGAGATTCGTGGGATCGGAGACGGCGACGAAAAGTCGTGTCCCGCGTTTGAATAATGGCAGAATGCGATGCCGGCGGATGATTTTTTCATCCACCAGCTTGATCGGCGCCATCTCCAGGTCAAGCGAATTGATTTCGAACAGCGGAATGCCAAAATCTTCCGATGCCACCTTGGCAATGGTGCTGCTGTCGAGTTTCTTGCTCTCGACCAGTTGCGTGACGAATGAGGTTTTCTTGCTGAGTGCCTCCGCCTGGATGCGCTCGGCGTCCGTCGGGCTCAGGAGGTTGTCGCGTACCAGCCTCAGCGCCAGGCCACTCAGATTCGTCGCTGTGCTTGCGGTTGCCATGATGTGGAAATTTAGGTAAGCGTCACTGCTTTTGCGCCGGGTCAATCAAATATAGTTTAGATATCCTGCTGCGCCAAATCATTTTTCCTCCTGTTCCCTGCGCTTTTTGAAGTTCGCATTCAAATTCCTGCGCCGGAACGATGCGGCCTCAATTTTTTACCGAGCTTTCGTGCTGCCTGCCCTCGCGAATTCTTTGCCGGGATAATGGCGCCTGGTTTGCGGCCAGCACGGTAAATGGTCTGTGCGCGACGCCTGAATCTAAGAATAGCTACATTCCACCCAATCTCCATTGAATTGGCCAGCTGGGAAAGTCCGCTGTTGACAGGGGTTTCTCACTAATTTAGAATTATTCTAAATCGAATCATTCGATTGAAATCATTTTTAGATTCATAATGTTACCGTTAACTGCCTGTCAACGAGGAGTCAATCATGTCAAAATTGAAAGGAAGCAAGACTGAAAACAATCTAAAGGCCGCCTTTGCCGGTGAATCCCAGGCCAACCGCCGCTATCTGTATTTTGCTGCCAAGGCCGACGTAGAGGGCTACAACGATGTGTCCGCCGTTTTCCGCTCCACCGCTGAAGGTGAAACCGGCCACGCCCACGGACACCTTGAGTATCTCGAGCAATGTGGCGACCCGGCCACCGGCCTCCCGATCGGCGTCACTTCTGACAACCTCAAGGCCGCCATTGCCGGTGAGACCCACGAGTATACCGATATGTACCCGGGCATGGCCAAGGCCGCGCGCGACGAGGGTTTCGCCGAAATCGCCGACTGGTTCGAAACGCTGGCCAAGGCCGAACGCTCGCACGCCAACCGGTTCCAGAAGGCTCTGGACACCCTCGGCAAGTAAATCGTTAACCATGAGCGACGGGTTCGGGTGTGCCCACCCGTCGCCTCATTCTTCCTGGCCGCGTTTGATGACGGTCAAAGCTGGTCGCAGCCGTAAAAAGGAAGATACCCTGAATTTATCATCATGCAGATTCGACCATGAGCCAACCGACTGAAGGCCAACGCGAAGGCAGTCTCAAGGCGCCGACGCGCCATCCGCTCGACTGGAAGCAGCCCGGGTTTTACGACGAAGAGGCGCTGATGAAAGAGCTCGAACGCGTCTTCGACATTTGTCACGGCTGCCGTCGCTGCGTGAGTTTGTGTCAGGCCTTTCCCACGCTGTTCGACCTGGTGGACAACTCGTCCACGATGGAAGTCGATGGGGTCAAGAAGCAGGACTATTGGCAGGTCGTCGATCATTGTTATCTCTGCGATCTGTGTTTTATGACCAAGTGCCCTTATGTCCCACCGCATGAATGGAACGTGGATTTCCCGCACCTCTTGCTGCGCGCCAAGGCGGTGAAGTTTAAAAAGGGTGACGTGAAGAAACGCGACAGACTGCTTACAAACACCGATCTGGTTGGCAGACTTGCCGGCATTCCGGTGGTGGTACAGGCGGTGAACGCCGCGAACAAATCCGGTATCTTGCGCAAGGCTCTGGATAAAACGCTGGGCGTGCATCCCAAGGCGCTGCTCCCCGAGTATCACAGCAAGACCCTGCGCAAGCGTGCCAAACACCGGAAGGGTAATGGTATTGCCACCACCCCGGCCGGACGCACGCGCGGCCGGGTCGCGTTGTTTGCCACTTGTTATGGCAATTACAACGAGCCGCATATCGGCGAAGACCTGATCGCCGTGCTCGAACATAACGGTATTCCGGTGACGCTCGCCGAGAAGGAGAAATGCTGCGGCATGCCCAAGCTCGAACTGGGCGATCTTGAGGCCGTGGCGCGCGCCAAGGAAGCGAATATTCCTGTGCTGGCGAAGCTTGTGGACGAAGGCTGGGATATCGTTGCGCCGGTGCCGTCCTGTGTGCTCATGTTCAAGCAGGAACTGCCGCTCATGTTTCCCGACGATCCCGATGTCGCCAAGGTCAAGCAGGCGATCTTCGATCCTTTCGAATATCTCATGTTGCGCCACAAGGAAGGGAAACTGAAGACCGATTTCAAGAAAGAACTTGGAACCGTTGCCTATCATGTACCCTGTCATCTGCGCGTACAGAATATCGGCCTGAAAACCCGTGAGGTGCTGAATCTCGTCGCCGGCACCAAGATTGAGACTATCGAACGCTGTTCCGGCCATGACGGCACCTATGCGGTGAAGAGCGAGTTCCATGACGCCTCGATGAAGATCTGCCGTCCCGTGGTGAATCGCGTGCAGCAGGCGAACCCCGACCATTATTCGAGCGATTGCCCCATGGCCGGACATCAGATCGAGAACGGATTACAGGGCGATAAAAAGCCGGAACACCCGCTAACCTTGTTACGCCTGGCCTATGGACTCTGATTACGAGGAAAAACATCATGGCAAACGAGGGTTATCACGAAGCACTTGAAGATCTATCCGAAGAAACCCGGGACATGCACCGCGCCATCGTGTCGTTGATGGAAGAAATGGAAGCGGTGGACTGGTATAACCAGCGGGTCGATGCCTGTCAGGATGTGGAACTGCGGGCCATCCTGGCGCACAACCGAGACGAGGAAAAGGAGCATGCCGCGATGGTGCTGGAGTGGATACGCCGCCACGACAAGAGATTCTCCAAGGAGCTGCGGGATTACCTGTTCACCAAAAAACCCATCACCGGCCTTGAACACAAGAGCAAGGAGTGAGTCAATGCTAAATCAAATTTCCGGCCTACTCAGCGAGAGCAACGCAATGAAAAAGCTGACGCGCGACGACCTTTATCCGCTCGAGAAATATGCCGAGCTTCGGCCCCGACTCCGCGCCGAGGTCATGGCGCACAAGCATCACCGCCAGGTGGCCATCGGCCCGAACGCCACGCTTTATTTTGAGGACCGGCTGACCATGCAGTATCAGGTACAGGAGATGCTGCGCATCGAGCGCATTTTTGAGGCCGAGGGCATCAACGACGAACTCGCCGCCTACAATCCGCTCATCCCGGACGGCAGTAATTGGAAGGCGACTTTCATGGTCGAGTTCCCGGAGGTCGAAGAACGCCGCGAGGCCCTGAAGCGTCTGAAAGGCATTGAAAACCGGGTTTGGGTCCGGGTCGCGGGTTTCGAACCGGTACGCCCGCATGTGGACGAGGATCTGGAGCGCGAAGACGAGGAAAAAACCTCCGCCGTGCATTTCATGCGTTTCGAATTGACCCCCGAGATGATCAAGGCCATCAAGCAGGGTGCGGCGGTCGCCATGGGGATCGATCATCCGGCCTACAGCCATGCGATCGACCCGGTCCCGACGGCCACGCGCGATTCCCTGGCGCGGGATTTGTCGAGCTGAATCGCGTCGTTCGCAGGCGTGATCGGCCGTTCTTGGCCGACCACGTGCCTCGTGCATCGCGCGCATCTGCTGTATACTGCGCGCCCGATGCGAGGGACCTCACGGATTTCAGCTTTACGGATCGGATGCCGCCGATTTGCCATCAGCCTTCCGCTGTTGGGTCTGGCGTTCGCCATCGTGTCCCATCCTGTGCTCGCCAAGAAAGACATCTATGGAGACGAGCCGAGCGAATTCTCCTTTGATGAAAAATACACCGAGAAATGGAAGGAGAGCGCCGTCGTGCTCCCGCCTTATCCCGAGGATCGCGATCTGTTGCCGGTGGCTATGAAAAGCACCGACACGCTGAAAATATACATTGACGGTAAATCCATTTCCCGCGCCCCGGACCTTGTCGCGCGATTCGCGGTCATCGTGGAAAGTCCTTCTGGCGCACGCAGCGTGTTCTACGACGGTTACCGTTGCGACACGCGGCAATACAAAACCTACGCCATTGGCACTTCGCAGCACACATGGTCGCCGGTGGCGAACCCCCAGTGGCAGACGGTCCCGCGATCGGAGATCAATGCCTTTCGCGATGTAATTTACCGCCGCTATATCTGCGACCCGCAGAAGTCTGCACCCTCGCCGGAAGACCTGCGGCGCCAGTTGCAAAATCCCTGATGTATTTTTGTGAATAATTCTTCATCATGAGCGCCGTCTACGATTCCTCCGCCATTGAAGTCCTGACCGGCCTCGAGCCGGTGCGTCGCCGTCCGGGTATGTACACCCAGACTGACCGACCGAACCATCTCGCCCAGGAAGTTGTCGACAACAGCGTGGACGAGGCCATCGTCGGTCATTGCAGCGCGATCGACGTCACGCTGCACGCCGACGGCTCGCTCTCGGTCGCGGACAACGGCCGTGGTATGCCGGTGGACAAGCACAAGGAGGAGGGTGTCTCGGGCGTCGAGGTAATCCTCACGCGCCTGCATGCCGGCGGAAAATTTTCGAACAAAAATTACACCTACTCCGGCGGTTTGCACGGCGTGGGCGTTTCGGTGGTCAATGCACTCTCGCACAAACTCGAAGTCACGGTGCGACGCGACGGCAAGGAATACCGCATGTCCTACGCCGACGGACAGAAGACTTCGGAATTGAAAGCGGTGGGCAAGGCGCAAAAAAGCGTCACCGGCAGCATTATCCGTTTCTGGCCCGATGCCCAGTTTTTCGACACGGTGAAGTTCCACGTCCCGCGCCTGAAGCACGTATTGCGCGCGAAAGCGGTGTTGTGTCCGGGTCTGTACATCAGTTTTACAAACGAAGCCGATCCCAAGGATAACGAGGAGTGGCATTACGAGGACGGCCTCAAGGATTATCTCGAGACGCAACTCGAAGGCTGGGAGTATCTGCCGGAGGAGCCCTTCGTCGGTCATTTCAAGGGTGACGAAGGCGAGGTCGAC
>DATICK010000174.1:0-10467 GCA_035456865.1 Sulfuricaulis sp. | reverse complement strand
GCTCGCCGCCTCGACCAAGGGCATGAAGGAAATCTGCAAGCAGCGCTACCAGGCTTTCGGTTGCGCCGGCCAGGCGAGCAAGATCAAGGTGCTGTCGCTCGAAGCCATGACGACACGTTACGCCAAGGGCGAGCTCGATCCCAAAGTGAACTGAATGCGCGCGTAGCGCGCCTCGGCTCGCTTCCCTCTCCCTACGGGAGAGGGAATGAGGGAGAAGGGGAGTGAGCAAATCGACTTCGCTTCACACCCTCTCCCCATCCCTCTCCCGCTAACACGGGAGAGGGGGAGTGATAGAAAATCTATTGATATGTTGGGGGCGGGCAACCGCCCCTTTTTTTGTTTTGCATTCTGCTGGATTTGCGAAGCAAAGCGGATAGGCCTATGGTTGAAATATGATGGATCTCGATAAATATCCCTGCCCCTGCTGCGGTCATCGGGTGTTCCAGCGCCAGCCGGGAAACCATGAGAAATGCCCGATCTGCCTGTGGGAAGACGACTTGGCGCAACTTCGGTTCCCGCGCATGCCGGGCAGCGCCAATCACGTCTCGCTCGAGCAGGGGCAGCATAACTATGCCGAGATCGGCACTGCCGAACGCCGCTATCGCGGCGAAGGGCGCGCGCCGTTCGAGGAAGAACCGCGCGAGTCCAGCTGGCGCCCGCTCGACCCCACGCGCGACAACGTCGAAGAACCGCAGCGCGGCATCGATTACGGCGATTCCTATCCGCTATCCGACACTACTGTCCTTTACTGCTGGCGCGAGACTTACTGGCGGCGACTGGCGAGCTGAAGAGCCCCAAGGTGGTGCCGAAGGAGCAGTGGTTAACGGCGCCACCGGCGAAGCACAGCGAAATGCCCGGCGACAAGCCTTGATCTTGAAGCACAGAGTGATGGCGATGAAACGGAGCTACAAGGCGTATGGCAGGATTGCGATGCTACTGTTTGCGGCATGGGGGCTTGTCCCGGCCGCGCAGGCCGTGGATATCGCGCCCTTCGTGGGCTATCGCTTCGGCGGCAATATAAGTGTCAATGACAGCGGAACGACAACCGAGTCCGAGTCCAATCTCAATCTCGGCGACACGACGAGCTACGGCCTGATCCTCGATTTCGATCTCGATCCCCAGCGGCAGATCGAGATCTATCTCAGCCGCCAGAACACACAGATAACGGCCAGCCAGCCATTCCTCGGTTATTCGCTGTTCGACCTCACGGTTGATTACTACCACATCGGCGGTCTCTATTTCCCGGAGGAGGGAGCGGTCGGACGTTTCCGCCCATTCGTCTCCGGCACGTTCGGCCTGACCCGCATGAACCCGACGGGTGCCGGCCTCAGCTCGGAGAACTTTTTTTCCCTCGCGCTCGGTGGCGGCGCCACGTACTTCCCCGTCAAGTACTTGGGGCTGCGCTTCGATGCCCGCGTCATCTATACGGCAGTTAACACCGACGGCGCTATCTTCTGTTCTGGCGGCTGTGTCGTCAGTGTCAGCAGCCAGGGCTTCACGCAGACGGAGCTCGGCGCTTCGGTCGTGTTTCGCTTCTGACCGGCAAGGCGGGTTTTTCCTTCAGCTTCTGGCGTGCGACCGGCCAAATTCATGGGCGGCGCGAGCCGCCCTTTTTATTTCCGGTTTCGCTGGTGCGCGCGGGTTTCGAGCGCTCATGCAACAGGCCGTGCGTTTCCTTGAGCATGAACTGCCTGAACGCCTCGGCCACAGCGGACAGGCGTTTGCCGCGCCGGTGCACGAGATACCAGTGACGCATGATGGGAAATTCGGCGACATCGAGCACGACCAGACGTTTCAGCGTCAGTTCCTGTTCGATCGTGGCGCGCGACAACAGCCCCAGCCCTAATCCCGCCTGCACGCTCTGCTTGATCGCTTCATTGCTGCCGACCTCCATGCCGGTTTTCAGATGCATCTCGCGTTCGGCGAAAAAACGCTCCATGGCGATGCGCGTGCCCGAACCCGGTTCGCGCACGAGGAAGATTTCTTCCTGAAGTCGCGCCAGCGGAATTTTCTTTTCGCGCGCCAGCGGATGATCCGGCGGCGCGACAATGACCAGCGGGTTCTCCATGAAGGCATCCGCCTCGGCGTCGAGTTCCGCGGGCGGCTGACCCATGATCACCAGGTCCACGCTGTTTTCTGAAAGCTGTTGCAGCAGCGTCTCGCGATTGGTCACGTCAAGGCTGATCGTCACACCCGGATGGCGGCGTGAAAATGTACCGAGCAGGGTGGGGATGAAGTAGTTGGCCGTGGTCGCGACCGAAATGCGAAGCCGTCCGCCGGAAAGGCCCTTGATGTGGTTCAGGACCCCCTCGAGTTCGTCGAGTTGCTGGGTGACGGTGCGTGCATAGCCCAGCACCTCGCGTCCGGCCTCGGTGAGGTGGATGCGCTTGCCCAGCTGCTCAAAGAGCGCGACCCCGAGGCTCTCCTCCAGTTGCTTGACCTGCATGGATACTGCCGGCTGGGTGAGGAAAAGCTCTTGCGCCGCGCGGGTATAGTTCAAATGCCGCGCGACCGATTCAAAGACCTTGAGTTGGCGCAGCGTGAGGTGCAAAGTATCGGCCCCAGAATAACTATAAGTAATAACTTATCATAATAATCATTAATCGTGAGTATTATTTATGATACGGGGACGGTAAGGTACGCGCCCATGACGGGGGTCCGTTAGGGCAGAACAGACGGAAAACCCTTAAATCACACGATTTCTAACGAGGAGTCCTCTATGTCAGGCAAAGTGAAGACGTACAAAGCGGGCGTCAAAGAATACCGCGAAACCTATTGGATGCCGAATTACACCCCGAACGAGACCGACCTGCTGGCGTGCTTCAAGATCACCCCGCAGGCCGGCGTGCCGCGTGAAGAGGCTGCTGCCGCCGTCGCCGCCGAGTCGTCCACCGGCACCTGGACCACGGTCTGGACCGACCTGTTGACCGACCTCGACTACTACAAGGGCCGCGCCTACCGCATCGAAGACGTGCCGGGCGACGACACCTGCTTCTACGCCTTCATCGCCTACCCGATCGACCTGTTCGAAGAGGGCTCGGTGGTGAACGTGTTCACCTCGCTGGTCGGCAACGTGTTCGGCTTCAAGGCCGTGCGCGCGCTGCGCCTCGAAGACGTGCGCTTCCCGATCGCCTACGTGAAGACCTGCGGCGGTCCGCCGCAGGGCATCCAGGTCGAGCGCGATATCATGAACAAGTACGGCCGTCCGCTGCTTGGCTGCACCATCAAGCCGAAGCTCGGCCTGTCCGCCAAGAACTACGGCCGCGCCGTGTACGAGTGCCTGCGCGGCGGTCTCGACTTCACCAAGGACGACGAGAACGTCAACAGCCAGCCGTTCATGCGCTGGCGCGCGCGTTTCGACTTCGTCATGGAAGCGATCCACAAGGCGGAGAAGGAGACCGGCGAGCGCAAGGGTCACTACCTGAACGTCACCGCTCCGACCCCGGAAGAGATGTACAAGCGTGCCGAGTACGCCAAGGAAATCGGCGCGCCGATCATCATGCACGACTACATCACCGGCGGCTTCTGCGCCAACACGGGCCTGGCCAACTGGTGCCGTGACAACGGCCTGC
This sequence comes from Sulfuricaulis sp., assembly GCA_035456865.1. Classification (GTDB taxonomy): domain Bacteria; phylum Pseudomonadota; class Gammaproteobacteria; order Acidiferrobacterales; family Sulfurifustaceae; genus Sulfuricaulis. The sequence continues at coordinate 6,895 of DATICK010000174.1, read as the reverse complement.
TGCTGCACATCCATCGCGCCATGCACGCCGTGCTCGACCGCAACCCGCACCACGGCATCCACTTCCGCGTGCTGACCAAGATCCTGCGCCTGTCAGGCGGTGATCACCTGCACACCGGCACCGTGGTCGGCAAGCTCGAAGGCGACCGTGAAGCGACGCTCGGCTGGATCGACCTGCTGCGCGAGAAGTACATCAAGGAAGACCGCAGCCGCGGTATCTTCTTCGATCAGGACTGGGGTTCGATGCCCGGCGCGTTCGCCGTCGCCTCCGGCGGCATCCACGTCTGGCACATGCCAGCGCTGGTCACGATCTTCGGTGACGACTCGGTGCTGCAGTTCGGTGGCGGCACGCTCGGCCATCCGTGGGGCAACGCCGCTGGCGCCGCCGCCAACCGCGTGGCGCTGGAAGCCTGCGTGGAAGCGCGCAACCAGGGCATTGCCATCGAGAAGGAAGGCAAGGCCGTGCTCGAGAAGGCTGCCAAGTCCAGCCCCGAACTCAAGATCGCCATGGAAACATGGAAAGAGATCAAGTTCGAGTTCGACACCGTAGACAAACTCGACGTGAAGCATAAGTAAACCGAGGCAATCGGCCGGGCGGCGATGTCGCCCGGCCAACCTGATCCGATACTGAGGAATAGACCATGAGCGAAATGCAAGATTACAAATCCAGCTTGACCGATACTTCCAGCCGCAAGTTCGAGACCTTCTCCTATCTGCCGGCCATGCAGGAGTCCGAGATCAAGAAGCAGGTGGAGTATCTCGTGAAGAAAGGCTGGAACCCGGCCATCGAGCACACCGAGCCCGAGAACGCCTTCGACCACTACTGGTACATGTGGAAGCTGCCGCTGTTCGGCGAGACCAACGTGGACAAGGTACTGGCCGAGGCCGAGGCCTGCCACAAGGCGCACCCGAACAACCACGTGCGCTTGGTCGGCTATGACAACTTCAAGCAGTCGCAGGGCGCCGCGATGGTGATTTTCCGCGGCAAGATGAAGTAACTCGTACCCCAGCAAGGGTAACAATCTAGCCCCTGCTCGGGTAACCGGGCAGGGGCTTTTGTTTAGAGATTCCGAGGAAACAGATGAGCAAAACAAGCGCAGCAGCAAAGACGGGTGACGCCATAGATGTCGCCCAGTACCGGGTGACGCAGGAACCCTATTACCGCCCGGTGTCGAACGAGGTCGATCTTTACGAAGCCGCTTACGGCGCGCGCATGCCGGTAATGCTGAAGGGCCCGACCGGCTGCGGCAAGAGCCGCTTCGTCGAGTACATGGCGTGGAAACTCAAAAAGCCGCTGATCACGGTCGCGTGCAATGAGGATATGACCGCCTCGGACCTGGTGGGACGCTTCCTGCTCGACGCCAACGGCACCAAATGGCACGACGGCCCGCTCACGGTCGCGGCGCGCAGCGGCGCCATCTGCTATCTCGACGAAGTGGTCGAGGCGCGCCAGGACACGACCGTGGTGATCCATCCGCTCACCGATCACCGCCGCCAGCTGCCGCTCGAGAAGAAAGGCGAGCTGGTGACCTGCCATCCGGATTTCCAGCTGGTGATCTCCTACAACCCGGGCTACCAGAGCCTGATGAAGGATTTGAAGCAATCCACCAAGCAGCGTTTCGGCGCCATCGATTTCGATTACCCCGAGGCCGGGGTGGAGACCGAGATCGTGATGCACGAAACCAAGGTGGACAAGGCCACTGCGGAAAAACTCGTGCAGATCGCGCACCGAGCGCGCAACCTGAAAGGACATGGCCTCGACGAGGGCATTTCCACGCGCCTGCTCGCCTACGCCGGTAGCTTGATCGCGCGCGGCATCGAGCCGCGTGCCGCCTGCCAGATGACGCTGGTGCGGCCGATCACCGACGACCCGGACATGCGTGAAACGCTGGACGCGGCCGTGGCGATGTTTTTCTCGGACAAATGAACCGTCCCACGGCCTACGTCGGGATACACGCCGATGTTTACGGCGGCATGACCGATATCGGCCGCATGATTCGCGATGCCTGGGTGTTCGGCATTCTTCCAGAGACCGAGACATGTGAAGGTTGGGAATTGCCGAAGTTCGATACCCTGTACGGGCAGGTGCACGCGGCCTGGGAGCCTTATGGACACCTGGTCAGCCAGTTGCCGCCGGAGCTGCGCGCACGCCACGAGCGTATTTATAACGAGGCGGTGAAGCGGGCGCGTGAACTCGGCTGGTCGCCCGAGCTCGACGACGACGAATGAAACGATTTCCAGTAAAGATCACATGAGCATCGATCTCAAGGATTACCACGCGCAGCTCGACGGGCTGGACCAGCACATCCGCGGTACGCTCGAGGGAAGCTTCGCCGAGGCGGCGCGCGTGATGTCGCCGCAGGGCCTGCACAACTGGCTCGAGGGCGCGAAGGGACTGTCGCAGCTCGGACGCGGCAATGACCTGGTCGTGACCTACATCCAGTCGATGCCGGCGGTGGTCAAGGAAGTCGGCGAGGACGTGCTCACCGATTGCATCACCGGCGCCATGAAGCTCTCCTCCATGGTGAGCGGCGAAGTGATCCAGCTTTTATTCGACACGTTGCCCACGGCGGCCAACCGGCTCGGCGACGCCGAGCTGCTGCGCGGCTATCTCAATCTGATCCACCAGCTCTCGGCCAAGGTGCCGCGCGGATTGCGCCCGATGCTGGCGCACCTTGACGAGCTGTTCGCCAAGTTAACGCTCGGCGGCCTGCGGCGCTGGGCGCTGTGGGGGGCGCAGGCGCACCTGCGCGATTTCCCGGCACAGATCGCGTATTTCGACCTCAAGAGCGCCGACAGCCAGGCGATGTTGCAGAAGGAACGGCGCGGCACGCTGTTCATCGACAGCCAGCGCAAGCTCAATTTCTACCTGCGCGCCTTCTGGGGCCGCGATTTTTTCCTGCGCCCGACTTCGGGCGACTACGAGGCGCGCGAGGGTTACAAACCGTTCATCGAAACGCGCGTCATTCATTTGCCGGACGCCTACGACGACTTCGCCGGACTGCCGGGCCGCGATCTGTATCGCGCCGCCGCGGCGCACGCGGCCGCGCACCTGGTCTACACGCGCGAGCCGCTGTCCATGGAACAACTCAACCCGGTGCAGATGTTCCTCATTGGTCTGTTCGAGGACGCGCGCGTCGAGCATCTCGCGATCCGCGAATTTCCCGGTATGAAACAGCTCTGGTCACAGTTCCATGCCAAGGTGCGCGAGGTCAGCTGTCCGACCGACCCGATTGTCGGCCTGCTGGAGCGTCTCGCCTATGCGCTGCTTGATGAAAATTATCATGATGATGACGGGCTGATTCAGGAGATGGCGGCCGCGTTCCGTGACGAGTTCGCCAGACATCCCGAAGACAACCGCCTTGCCTGGGATCTGGGCGTAACGCTGTGTAACAAGCTTGGCGAGCGCGGCGGCATTCCGTCGCTGCGCATGCTCGAGTCGATGGCGATCCCATACCGCGACGACAACCGCTATTGCTGGGCCTCGGACGAGATCGCCTGGCACGAGGCCGAATACGTCCCGGCGCCGAAACAGGTGCGCAAGCGTGTAACCACCATGGAGATGGTGAATGAGCTCGACTGCGAGCTGGCCGGCGACGACGCCCAGGAGATCTGGGTGCTCGACCAGCCGTTCTACCTCGACCAGGAAGGCTGCACGATTAATGAGCTGGAAGGAAAAGAACCCGTCAGCGAGCCGTATCACTACCCTGAGTGGGATTACAGCGTGCAGTTGCACCGGCCGAACTGGGCCACGGTGCTGGAGAAGCGCCAGAAGCAGGGCGATCCCCGGGAGATCGACCGGATACTCACCGAGAACAAGCCGGTGGCCGCGCGCCTGCGGCACATCATCGACGCGCTGCAGCCGGAAGGCGTGCAGCGCTTCCGGCGCCAGGAAGACGGCGACGAGATCGATCTCAATGCCGCGATCCACGCCGTGATCGACATGCGCATGGGCCAGACGCCGGATACGCGCATCAACATCCGCATCGTGCGCAAGGTGCGCGACCTCGCGGTGCTGGTGCTGCTCGACCTGTCGGAATCCACGAACGAGAAACTCGGCGGCTCCGAGAAACCGGTGATCCAGCTGGCGCGCGAGGCGACGTCATTGCTGTCCTGGGCCATCGACCGCGTCGGCGACCCGTTCGCGATCCACGGCTTCGCCTCCGACGGCCGCCACGACGTGCAGTACTACCGCTTCAAGGATTTCGACGATCATTATGGCGACGAGGCCAAGGCCAAACTCGCCGGCATGCAGGGCGGGCTGTCCACCCGCATGGGCGCGGCGCTGCGCCACGCGGCTTCATTCCTGTTGAAACAACCCGAACAGAAAAAGCTGATCCTGCTGGTTTCCGACGGCGAGCCGGCCGACATCGACGTGCGCGATCCGCAATACCTGCGCCACGACACCAAGAAAGCCGTGGAAGAACTCGCCACCCGCGGCGTGCATACCTTCTGTCTCACGCTCGACCCCAACGCCGACGATTACGTGTCGCGCATCTTCGGCATCAGGAACTACATGGTGGTGGACCACGTCAACCGCCTGCCGGAGCGGTTGCCGATGCTGTATGCCGGCCTGACGCGCTGAGAGACACGCCAGTGAGGTGGGGGTACTGTCCGTGAGACCGTCAAGGTATAGTGCCGGCGGATATCGTTGAGATCAGGGAGCGAGACATATGATGCACGGTCCGAAACGTTACGCCAGTTTATCCCTGCGGATGATCGAGAACGCCGGCTTGCTGGTCATCGCGGTGGCGACGGTGATCGCCGGCGTGCAGGAGGTCAAGGCCATGATCTCCTCCGGTCGCGTGACCCTGGCCGATCTGCTGTTGCTGTTCATCTACCTGGAAGTGCTGACCATGGTCGGCCTGTATTTCGAGTCCGGCAAGTTGCCGGTGCGCATTCCGCTGTACATCGGCATGGTGGCGCTGGCGCGCTACATGGTGCTAGAAATGAAGGAGATGGACGTATGGCGGCTGCTGGCGGTGTCCAGCGCGATCCTGGTGCTGGCGCTGGCGGTGCTGGCGATACGCTACGGCCACGTCCGCCTTCCCTATCCGGAAGACGAACTGACGCCCGAAAAGCAGATGCAGGGCGGCTGCCGGCGCCGCTAGGCGGCGCCCCGGGCCTTCGATCTTTTCATGACACTGGTCTCCGGCAGCAGCGGACATTCGCCCTGCTCGGCATGATGGCAGGGCACTTCGCTGGTGAACTTCGGCGCCTGCTTGAGATAATCGAGAAAGGTGCGCGCCACCACCGACAGCTGCTTGCCGGAAGGGTAGGCGACGTACCAGTGACGCTCGATCGGAAATCCCTCGACATCCAGAATCGTCAACTGTCCCATCGGCGCATCCAGCGCCAGCGTGTGCCGCGATAGCACTGACACGCCGAGGCCGCCGACAATCGCCTGCTTGATCGCTTCATTGCTTCCCAGTTCCATGCGTACTTTTATTTTGATTCCGTGCGCGGCGAACAACCGCTCGACCGCCATGCGCGTGCCGGAACCGGGCTCGCGCAACAGAAAAGGTTCCTCTGCGAGGCGGGCGAGGGAAATTTTCTTTTTGCCGGCCAGCGGGTGATTCGCGGGCGCGAGCACCACCAGCGGATTCTCCAGAAACGGTTCGGCGATCGCTTCCAGCTCCTCCGGCGGCTGCCCGAGGATGCAGAGATCGTCCTGGTTGTCGGCGAGGCGTTCGAGAATGCGCTCGCGGTTCGACACCTTGAGCGACACTTCGATGCCCGGGTACTGCTGGCAGAACGGGCCGAGCAAGCGCGGCGCGAAATATTTCGCCGTCGTCACCACCGCGAGCCGCAGCGTGCCCTGTTTCAATCCTTTCATGTCGGCGATCAGCATTTCAAAGCGCGTGAAGTGTTCGAAGATTTCGCGGCTGGTCTTGTGCAGCTCGCGCCCGGCATCGGTCAGGTAAATCTTCTTCCCCACTTGCTCGAACAACGGGAGGCCGATGGCCTCGGTGAGTTTCTTGATCTGCATCGAGACCGTGGGTTGCGTGAGAAACAATTCCTCGGCGGCGCGCGTGAAACTGCCGAGCCGGGCGATGGCTTCAAAGACCTCGAGTTGTCGCAACGTGCTGTGGCGCATGAACCGTTTCCCCCGGATAGATGATTATCTATGAACAATATCGAAAAGATTGACTGTTATAGATGATTCCATTTCGGCAGCATGCGTGCAACGTACTGATACGGAATAAACCCCTGAAAATTGGAGGGTTACGACGCCCTCGGGCGGAGAACCCGCTACAAGGGCCCGGTGCGGAACGGTTCAATCAAAAACTCTGGAGGCAGTCATGGGTAAAACTGAAACCATTAAGGAAGGGAAAGAGCGCTATAAATCCGGCGTTATCCCGTACAAGAAAATGGGTTATTGGGAGCCTGATTACAAACCCAAGGATACCGACATCATCGCCCTGTTCCGCATCACGCCGCAGCCCGGCGTCGATCCGGACGAGGCCGCGGCCGCCGTCGCCGGCGAGTCGTCCACCGCCACCTGGACCGTGGTCTGGACCGACCGCCTGACCGCGTGCGAACTGTACCGCGCCAAGGCCTACCGCGTGGACCCGGTGCCGAACACCGGACCGGGCACGAAAAACGAGGCCCAGTATTTTGCCTACATCGCCTATGACCTCGACCTGTTCGAGGAAGGTTCGATCGCCAACCTGACAGCAAGCATCATCGGCAACGTGTTCGGCTTCAAGGCGGTCAAAGCGCTGCGTCTCGAAGACATGCGCATCCCGGTCGCTTACCTCAAGACCTTCCAGGGTCCGGCCACCGGCATCGTCGTGGAGCGCGAACGCCTCGACAAGTTCGGCCGTCCGCTGCTCGGCGCCACCACCAAGCCCAAGCTCGGTCTGTCCGGCCGCAACTACGGCCGCGTGGTGTAC
>DATICK010000173.1:0-2431 GCA_035456865.1 Sulfuricaulis sp. | reverse complement strand
CGTCATCGCGGTCATCGGCTACCGTGTTTTCAGGGGTGAGGAAAGGGTGCAGGCTCTGCAATCCGTTTCTGCCGCATTGCCTGCTGGGACAAAGGTGCTATCGAGCGCGATCGGAGAGGGGCGTGTGGTCCTTACCGTTGAGGTCAACGGCGCAATCGAACTGCTCAGTTTCGATTTGAACACTCTCAAGCCACTTGGGCGCGTTCGGCTGGCACAGTAAGTTGCGGATTACAGCGCACGGATTTTCTCCAAGACGGGAAGCAGGTACGAGACAAATTTTTCAGAGTCCTCGCTCATCGGGAAATGGCCTAGCCCTTTCATGATCGTGGCGGGCGCGCCTGTGCGGTTGGCGATGTCGAGTGCGGCCTCGGCCGTGCAGGAATAGTCATATTCGCCTGTCAGCAGGAATAGCGGGCAGCGCTTGACATCGATCTGATCGAGCTTGTCGCGGATGTCGCCATCGGGAGTTGTGTAGAAATAGAGGTCGCCTTTGAACACCCCCGGGCCGCTCTGCATGTAGTGCCATAGTGTTTCCCAGCGGTCGGTTGCGGTCACTGTTGGCGCGATCAGCCCCGAGATCACGCCGGCGCAGACCATTCCGCCGTGCACGTCAGGCCGGTTGAGCCACGACAAATCATAGTAAGCCTCTGCGTAGGGCGCCGACTCCAAGCCTATCAACGCGCGAAACCGGTCCGGGTGCTGGTGCGCGAGATGCAGCACAATGCGACCGCCGATCGAGCAGCCCATAACGATGGGTCTCTCAAGCTCGAGTGCGTTAATGACGTCAAGGATCAGACGCACATAGCCGGGCGCAGTCAGTTGATATTCACGATCCTGCCAGCCGGGCGGTGGTGAGGTCTTGCCATGCCAGGGCATATCGAAAGTGATCACGCGGAAGTCTTTCGTGATGCGGTTGTCGTTGAGCAAACCGCGATACTGGCGGGTATCGGCCCCTGCCGTGTGCATGCAAAGCAGAGGAATGCCCTGTCCGGCTTCCTCAATATACAGGCGATGCGGTTCTCCCAGCAGGTTGCAGCGCAGATAGCGGCCGGTAGTTGCTTCGTACTGTGGGCTCATCGTTTGCTCTCCCGGCGCGGGGCGGCGATGACGTCCTTGAAATAGAGCAGGTTGGTCATGAATGGGTGGAGGTCGCCTTCGACCTGCATGAGCTTCTGCTTCACCAGAGCGAAAATATCGGTGTAGCCGCGCGGCGGCAGCGGCTGCCAGAATTGTTCCCAGACACTCCGCGTGGCGCGCAGGCAAAAACTGTAGTTGGGCGTGATGAATGGACCCGGCACTACATTAGTCACGCGGCCTTCCTGCACGCGCAGCAGAGTGTAAGCGTCATCGATCACGATCATAAAGGTCGTGTCGACGAAACGGCCGCGGTGGACAAGTCTGGCATCGCCGTTCACCAGGTCGGCTATCCTGTCGAGCATGCGAAACTCCCTGCAGATGGTGCAGGGTGGAACGGCACATCGCCGGCTGCAAGAACCTGGTTCAACGCTTGCGGACTTCCCGGATCGAGGCTATTTCGAGGGTCCTAGCTCCCTTCGTCTAGCGGCCCAGGACGTCGCCCTCTCACGGCGAAAACAGGGGTTCGAGTCCCCTAGGGAGCGCCACGCCTAGACGAATTCCACACCCGTTTCAGTCACCGTCCACCAGACGAGCCGGCACGGCCGGATCGAGTAGTCGCCATCGAAGGTCATCTCGAAGTCTTTCGGTAGCTCAACCGTGTTTGCGATCTGAATACGCGCGCCGCTATTGGTCACATTGCGCAACGACACAACCGATGATCGCGGAGCGACCCAGAACAAGTTTTGCGCTCTTCAACACACGCGAGCGCCCGGATTTAGGGCGTTCAACCACAGTTACATCTCCCGTGAATTGCACTCAAATAATCGGCAAAATTGGTTAAACCTCTAATTTGATTGCCCAGCCGGCGAGTCGAAAAAGATTTCGTTAATCGGAACCTTTAAGGGCCCGCAGGCGCGGCCTCTTTGCGCACGCCCTTGTTATTTTTGTGCTTTTGGGCATCCTAAAATGGGTGCATATCGGTGCAGGCTGGAGTCATGCAACTTTTCACCACGGCCGAGGCTGCCGCCTATCTCCGGCTCAAGGAGCGCAAGATCTACGAAATGGTGGCGGAGGGAACGGTGCCCTGCACGAAGGTCACCGGCCGCTGGTTGTTTCCGAAGGCCGAACTCGATCACTGGCTCGTCTCCAGCATCTCGCGACCTGTGGGCACGGCGCGGCCTGATCCGGCACCCATCGTCAGTGGCAGCCATGATCCGCTCTTCGAGTGGACCCTGCGCGAAAGCGGCTCGGGCCTGGCGACGCTGGCGCTCGGGAGCGAGGCGGGTTTTTCCCGTTTCGTCGCCGGCGAAACGATTGCCGCCGCGATTCATTTGCATGCGCTGGACGATCTCGA
>DATICK010000172.1:0-12144 GCA_035456865.1 Sulfuricaulis sp. | reverse complement strand
CGGATCCGCCTATTGCTCCTGGCGCACGTGGCGCCATGTGAGCAACATCCGCCTCATCGAAGACACGCCAACCTGCAAAATACGTTCGGCCCCACAGGGATACGTGGAACTCGAAGGTCTCGGCAAGCTCATGGATGGCCCGCCGATCATTGCCAAGCTATCCGGCCTGCCTTGTGTCTGGTTCCGCTACAAGATCGAAGAGCAGGTCAAAACCCAGCACAAAGGCCACACCCAGACCCGCTGGCAAGTGATCGACAAGGGTGAAAGTACCGAAACCTTCTGGCTGCAGGATGACACGGGGCGCGTGGTCATCGACCCAGAGGGCGCGAACGTGACCCCGCGACACAAGGACAGCTGGCGATCCAGTTCCAGCGTGGGCGGCATTGCCCGTCGTCCAGCTGGTGTCGCCAGCTTTTTCACTTCGAACACAGGTAGCGGCACATATCGCCTTACCGAGGAACGAATCAACTCCGGCGAACGGCTCTACGCGCTGGGCCTCCTGAAAAGTGTGAGCAGCTACACCAGCATGCCGACCGTGGATGAGGACGTACGTGCACTGCTCGGCGAGTGGAAAAAGGATCAACCGAAGCTGATCGAACGTTTCGACCTCGACAAAGACGGAAAAATCAATGAGAAGGAATGGATGCTCGCACGTTCCCAGGCGCGGCGCGATGTCATGAAAAACCGTCAGGAACAGGTTATCCATTCCGCAGACGGCCTCAATGTGCTTGGCCCGACGCGCGATGTTTCACGGCCGTATATCCTGTCGGCCTTCACGCAAACGGAACTGACCAAGCGCTATAAACTGTGGGCGGCGTTATACGCAGGGAGCTGTTTTCTTCTGGGGTTGGCGACGGTATGGGTGTTTAATGCGAAGTTCATCTGAATTTGCCGGTCTCGGCATATTTTCTCTCAAAGAAAATAATCTAACGGTGGATATGTTTTAATTTCTGAGTCAAAGAATAACTTCAGTATGGTTGTGCTTCGCAACCCCTGAGTCAAGCCGAACCCCGAGGGAAGCCGAAGGACCGGCCCGAAGGGGCGAGCGAGGGATCGCGAGCGTGGGCAACCGGCGCAGGGATGCGCCGTACGCGTACCCGCTGACGGGGTGAGGGAACCGGCGAAGCCGGCGCAGACTCGGGGGCGTGCTTTCTTTCGGTTACCTTTCTTTGCACGAGCAAAGAAAGGTAACCCAGGGTGCAGGGGCGGAGCCACCCGCTATTAGCTTTTCAGAGTCAAAAGCCGCCAAAGGCGGCTTTTGATCATTCTAAATCCTGGGTCCCCGCTTTCGCGGGATTGACGTCAGTAGCTCAAAACGCAATGCTGATGTCACTTACTAAAAATACTTTTTCTAAGCAAATCCCATTGCTTATCCCATCCCGCCACCGGCGACGACTTGAATTCACTGCGAACGAAGCGGGCAATCGATCCCTCCACGACGGCAAGCAGAAGCACGGCGACGTCGTTGATCGGCAGGTGAAGATTCTCGTTGACCTCGGCTTCTCGCAGTATTTGTTTCATCTGGGTCTCGATGCGCTCGTAGATCTGCGCCACACGCCTGCGCAGGCGCTCGGTCTCGCCCACCAGCACGTCGCCGTACAGCAGGCGCGCCATGCCGGGGTTCTTGCCGGCAAAACCGAGCAGCAGAAACAGGATATTCTGGATACGCACCTCGGCGCGGGATTCTTCTGCAATAATCTTGTTGATGAGAGTGAAGAGAGTCACTTCGATGAACTCGATCAGGCCCTCGAACATTTTTGCCTTGCTCGGGAAGTGGCGGTAGAGCGCGGCCTCGGAAACTCCGACGGCGCGCGCGAGTTGCGCGGTGGTGATGTGTTCGCCCTGGTTGGCCTGGAGCATGTGCGCCAGCGTTTCGAGAATCAGCTGACGTCTTTCGCCACGGCGCGGTCGGGCCATGATTCAGTCCCGTTCCCGATTGCCTGTCAGGTGCGCGAGGCAATTATCGCGGGTGAAAAACTCCTTGGGTGTGCACAGATTCACGGCGGTCAGGACTTGATCAGTGTTCCCACGCCTTCGTTTGTGAAAATTTCCAGCAAGACCGCGTGCTCGACACGCCCGTCAATGATATGCGCGGATTTCACGCCGCTGCTGACCGCGTCGAGCGCGTAGTTGACCTTGGGCAGCATGCCGCCGTGGATAGTCCCGTCGCCGATCAGGTCCTTGACCTGATTGATGGAAAGGCCCGTGAGCAGCTTGCCCTCCTTGTCCAGCACGCCGGTGGTGTTGGTGAGCAAAATAAGCTTCTCCGCCTTGAGCGTGATGGCCAGTTTTCCGGCCACGACATCGGCATTGATGTTATACGTCTGCCCGTCATCGCCCACGCCGATGGGGGCGATCACCGGGATGAAATCGCCGGTGTCCAGCAGCGCGACCAGCCGCGGATCGATGCTGCTGACCTCGCCCACGTGCCCGATATCGATAATCTCGCTCGGCAGGTTCTCTTTCGTGGGCAGTTTCTGGAGTACCATTTTTTTCGCACGAATGAGGCCGCCGTCCTTGCCCGATAGCCCGACGGCCTTGCCGCCGTGCTGGCTGATGAGATTGACGATTTCCTTGTTGACGAGCCCGCCGAGCACCATTTCGACCACGTCCATGGTCTCGCGGTCGGTGACGCGCATGCCCTGGATGAATTCGCTTTTCTTGCCTATTTTCTCCAGCAGCTTGCCGATTTGCGGCCCGCCGCCGTGCACCACCACGGGGTTCATGCCGACGAGCTTCATCAGCACCACGTCGCGCGCGAAACCACGCTTCAGGTTCTCGTCCACCATGGCGTTGCCACCGTACTTGATGACGATGGTTTTGCCCTGGAAACGCTGAATGTACGGCAGGGCCTCGGTCAGAATGCGCGCGCGGTCGGCGGCGGATTGGGGGGTGAGCGGCATTTTATTTCCAGTTATGGCGATGGGAGCGGTGTAGTCGGAGGGAAAAGTTAGCGCATATTCACGCCAAAGTCAGCATATGCTGGACCTAAAAATAAGAAAGGCCGCTTACGCGGCCTTTCTCTCTCCGGGAACCTTCCCGGTAACTGCGGAGTTACGCTACATCCACTGTAATCTTCTTGGGCTTCACTTCCTCGGCCTTGGGCAGGATCAGTTCCAGTATCCCGTCCTTGTAACTGGCCTTGACGGCTTTCTCGTCGATCTGCGTGCCAAGCCGCAGGCTGCGAACGAACTTGCCATAACGGCGCTCCTGACGCAGCACACGCTCGCCTTCCTTCTCTTCTTTCTCGCTCTTGCTCTCGCCGGTAATGGTCAATACGCCGTTCTCCAGCGTAATGCTGACATCATCCTTGTTCACGCCCGGCATTTCCGTTTTGATGACATACGCGTCATCGCGCTCCTTCACGTCCATCGCCGGAGTCAAGTTCTCGCCGGTAGCCTCTTCGACCCAGCGCATCGGGCTCAAAAAGCCCTGGAATACACGGTTAATGTCATCGTCCCACAGACCCCAGCGGTTCAACGGGGTCCGGTCTTCACGTCGCATGAGCCTGTTCATCATGATCACCTCCATACAATTAATCGGGTTGCCAGCAGTTTCTGGACCGGGTCAAAAACCCATGCCCTTCCTGCTGTATCGCGTTTTTAAATGGGGACAGCGGAGGTAATTTCAAGAGCGGAAAAAATATTGAAAAATCAACAAACCACAAACGCCGCGGTACCGTCAGCTACAGGATATAGCGTGTCAGATCTTCGTTGCCGATAAGGCTGCCGAGGTGCTGGTCTACATAGGCCGCGTCCACCACGGTTTTTTCATTGCCACGATCGGCGGCTTCAAAAGAAACGGTTTCGAGCAGGCGCTCCATGACGGTATGCAAGCGCCGTGCGCCGATATTTTCGGTGCGCTCGTTCACCTGCCACGCCACCTCGGCGATGCGGCGCACGCCGTCGGGCTGGTATTCGAGCACGTGTCCTTCCGTCGCCAGCAGCGCACTGTACTGCTCGGTGAGCGAGGCGTCCGGCTCGGTCAGGATGCGCACGAAATCCTGGGCGGTAAGCGGGTCGAGTTCTACGCGGATGGGAAGCCGCCCCTGCATTTCCGGGATCAGGTCCGAGGGTTTGGACAGGTGGAACGCGCCGGAAGCGATAAAAAGAATATGGTCGGTCTTGACCATGCCGTACTTGGTCGAAACCGTGCAGCCCTCCACCAGCGGCAGCAAATCGCGCTGCACGCCCTCGCGCGAAACATCCGGACCGCGACCTTCGTTGCGGCCGACGATCTTGTCGAGCTCGTCGATGAATACGATGCCATGCTGCTCGACGCGCGCGAGCGCCCCGCCCTTGATATCGTCGTCGTTGACCAGGCGTGCCGCTTCCTCCTCGGTCAGCAGCTTGCGCGCCTCGCGAATTTTCAGCTTGCGCGGGCGGGGGCGCCGGCCGCCCATGTTCTGAAACAGGCTTTGCAGCTGGCTGGTCATTTCCTCCATGCCGGGTGGCGTGATGATCTCGACTCCCATGGCCGGCGCGGAGAGCTCGACCTCGATCTCCTGATCGTCGAGCAGGCCTTCACGCAGCTTCTTGCGGAACATCTGGCGCGCGGCACCGTCGGCCGGGCGCGCGGTCTCGCCCACGGCAATACCCATCTCACGCGCCGGCGGCAGGAGGATATCCAGAATCCGGTCCTCGGCGGCATCCTCGGCGCGCGCACGTACCTTGGCCATCTCCTCGACACGTGTCATCTTGACCGCCATGTCCATGAGGTCGCGGATGATCGAGTCGACGTCGCGACCGACATAACCCACTTCCGTGAACTTGGTCGCCTCGACCTTGATGAAGGGCGCGTTGGCGAGCCGGGCGAGGCGCCGCGCAATCTCGGTCTTGCCAACGCCCGTCGGACCGATCATCAGGATGTTCTTGGGCGTGATCTCGGTGCGCAGCGTTTCATCCTTGACCTGGGCGCGGCGCCAACGGTTGCGCAATGCGATGGCAACGGCGCGTTTGGCGGCTGCCTGGCCGATGATGTGCTTGTCCAGTTCCTGGACAATTTCCCGCGGGGTCATTTCCGACATGATCAGCCCTGAAGCTCTTCGATGGTAATGTTGCGATTGGTATATATGCAGATGTCCGCGGCGATATTCAATGCCCGCTCGGCAATGGCGCGCGCGTCCAGCTCGGTGTTCTCCATCAGGGCCAGCGCTGCGGCCTGGGCATACGGCCCACCGGAGCCGATGGCGATAAGCCCGCCCTCCGGCTCGATGACATCTCCCTGACCGGTGATGACAAGCGAGGCGGTCTTGTCCGCCACCGCGAGCAGCGCCTCGAGGCGGCGCAGAATTCGGTCGGTGCGCCAGTCCTTGGCCAGCTCCACGGCGGAACGCGTGAGATGCCCCTGATGTTTTTCCAGCTTGCCTTCGAAACGTTCGAACAGCGTAAAAGCATCGGCGGTGCCGCCGGCAAAGCCGGCAATCACCTGATCCTTGTACAAGCGGCGAACCTTGCGCGCGTTCGCCTTCATGACGGTATTGCCCATGGTAACCTGGCCGTCACCGCCGATGACGACACGTCCGTTGCGGCGTACCGATAAAATCGTTGTTCCGTGAAGCGGTTGCAAATCAGACTCCTCTCTCGAAATTGATCTTCGGCGATGCCGGGGGTCGTGGCGATGAAATAGCGCTGGAGAAAAAATGCAGTGAACGATCAGGACGCCGACAGCGCCGCGACGGCCCGCGCCGGTTCGCGCACGGCGGGACGCGGGGCCAGAAAACCCAGCACCTTTTCGAGCAATGCCTTGCGTTCGCTCGCCAGCGGAAAAACCGCGTAGACCTGCCGGTCGATCACCGGGGCATCGTCCACGCGGTGCAGACGGCTGGATTGCAGAGATTCACTGGCCATCTGTTCCGCGAGATAGGTCGCCCCGCCGTTGCTCAGGAGAAAAGACTGGGCCATGCGCCCGAGGCCCATTCGCACCGCGGGCGGCGGCATGTCGGGGAAATGGCGAGCGTGGGCGATGGCAAACGAGGTGCCCCAATCGGCCATGATGTAACCGCTGCCCACGGCCTCGCGCGCGCTGAGACCGGGACGATCCGCAACCATGATCAACTTGATCTGGGCTATTTCGCGTACTTGGAGTTCCGCCATCTGTGGCGGCTCGAACATGAAGCCGATATCGAGCGCACGGTCATGCAGCCGGCGGATCAGCAGTTCCGGGCCCAAGGCCTCGGCCTGCAAGGCCACGCCGGGCAGTTCGCGGTAAATGGCATGCGTCCACTCCTGCAGCAGGATGTCCCACAGGCTGTAGGACGCACCAATGGCCAGCGAAACCTTGTCTTCCTCGCCGAGCGCCGTATCCTGACGCGCCCGGCTCCAGGCGTTCAAAATCGACTCGGCATACTTCAGCAGCCGCGTCCCCGCGGGGGTAAGCTGGATATCGTTACGCGTGCGGGTGAACAGCGGAACGCCCAGCATCTCCTCGAGCAGACGGATACGCGCGCTGACCGCCGACTGGGTCAGGTAGAGATTCTCCGCGGTTCGCCCAAAATGACGGGTACGATAGACTTCGAGGAAGGTTTTGAGGAGGTCGATATCCATCTCGTTCCAACAAATTCTTTTATCGAGTCAATCATTTCATTTCGCTTTATTGGTGGCAAGCCCACCCCTATAAAGACGCCAGCCAAGCCACGCTCGATTTTCAACTGATTGTTTCTGAAAGCCAATCCCGCTTTGCGATCGCCTCCATCAACCATGTCGATGGATAGCCTGATTTGCTCCGTTTTACGGCATCGTCCATGGCATTGGCACCGGGTTTCGTGCCGATGCGGTCGCTCCCATCCCTGTTTCCCAGCCTTGTGCTGCGTCGCATCACGCGCTGGCGATATGTCGAGGAGAAAAAAGTGCTGAGCCAGAACGAAGAACCTCCGCGAAGCCTGACGGAAAAACATATTACCGACCGCCTCGTGCCTGCGCCGGTACTCACGCTGCACAGCAACGAACTGCTTCCGCGACATTATCTCGCCGTCGAAAATCACCGGCTCTATCCTTTCACGATCGATGCCAAGCCCCTGTTCGACCATTACGTACGGCACATCCCGACACCGCTCTCCGATTACACCTTCGCCAATAACATCATCTGGCTGTCGCAGAAAAGCGGCTTCTATCAGATCATCGAGGGCTGCTTCTGTCTCTTCAGCCTGAACGGCCACTGCCTGACCATGCTGCTGCCGCCGCTGGGCAAGCCGGCACATCAGGTGGCTGCGCTCGACGCCTGTTCTCGCATCATGGACGGGTACAATCCGACAGCCTATCTCAGCGCGGTCGAATATGTGTACCGCGATTTTACGAACCTGCTCGAGGCATCCCAGGATCGCTGGCTCATCGAGCGCAGCCTGCCGGACTACATCTATCGCACGGAAGATCTGGTCCAGCTCAAAGGCAATGCCTATAAAACCAAGCGCGGCGAGATCAACCAGTTCCGCCGTGTCCACCCGGATCACCGCCTCGAACGACTCGGCCCGCAACATGAGGACGGCATCCGCGAGCTCATCGATACCTGGTTGCGCAATCGACTTCAGTACATGTCGGGCGATGCCATCGCCGATTTCTTTTACACTGTAGAGCAAGAGCGCCGGGCGATCGAGCGCGCGTTGACTCATTACGACACGCTCGGCCTGAAAGGCCTGTGTTTATTCATCAACGAGCGGCTGGAGGGTTTCACCTTCGGCGAGCGCATCACCCCGGATGTCGCCAACGTGCTCGTGGAAAAAACCAATTTCGCCATTCCCGGATCGGCGCAATTCCTGTTCCGCGAATTTGTCAAGGAATTCACCGACTGCACCTTCATCAACGTCGGCGACGACCTGGGCCTCGAAAATCTGCGGCGCGTCAAAATGAGCTACCGTCCGGCGCTGTTCGGCGAAAAAATCAGCCTGCGACGTGCAGGGATGCACGAGTATCGCGAAAGACAGGATGTCGAGAGCGACCGGCACATCGCGCCCGTTTGAGCTCCGGTTGCCCATCTTGAGAATACGCCGGGCCAAGATTGACGATCTTCCCGTGCTGGTGCGGCTGGAGGAACGTTTCCCGACGGACCGACTGAGCCGCGCGAGTCTCAGGCACCTTTTGCGACACGGCCATGCTTCCGTGTGGGTTTGTGAACAGGATGGTGTGCTTGCCGGAAATGCCGTGGTGCTCTATCGGCGCGGAACGTCCGTGGCGCGACTCTATTCGCTGGTCGTGAATCCGGACTATCTGCGCCGCGGCATCGCCCGGGCGTTGCTGGCGGCCGCCGAATCCGAGGCCGGCAATCGTGGATGCCGTGATATTAGATTGGAAGTGCGGCCGGACAATTTTCCGGCGATCCGGTTGTATCGAAACGGCGGCTACGCGGTGACGGGCATAGCCGGGAAATTTTATGAGGACGGGACGAACGCGCTCAGGATGCGCAAGTGCCTAGATCCGGTCACAGGAGAGCATGTTGGGCGCTCCCGGCGGCGGCGGTGCCCGGATCCCGGCGCACCCTGTGCCACAGCCTGAATCCCAGCAGCGCCACGAGAATCGCGCCGTAAATCAGCGGCTCGCGCAGATCGGATTTTACCAGCCACAGATAATGCACGACGCCGCCCACGCCAACGAAATATACCAGGCGATGCAGGGCCTGCCAGCGCCGCGCACCCAGGCGCCGGATCATCGCATTCGTGGAGGTGGCGGCGAGCGGTATCAACATCAGCAGACAAGCGAAGCCGACGGTGATGTACGGCCGCTTGGCAACATCCTTGATAATGTCCGCGAGGACGAAATACTGATCGAGCCAGGCATAGGACAGGAAATGCAGGCAGGCGTAAAAGAACGCGAACAGTCCCAGCATCCGCCGGTAGCGCAGCAGCGCATTCCAGCCAAATAACCGCCGCAACGGCGTAACGGCCAGCGTAACCAGCAAGAACCGCAACACCCAGTCGCCGGTATAGCGGTTGATGGTTTCAATGGGATTGGCACCGAGACCGTTGTTCAACGCCCGATAGACCAGAAACGCCAGCGGCATCAGCGCCAGCACAAAAAGCGTCGGCTTAACAAACCGTCTGACTATTTGGTTTTTTTCCAAGATGATTTTCCTGGCGGTAAAAATTCTTAGAAATATTTCTTCAAGTCCATGCCCGCATACAACGACGCCACCTGGTCGGCATAGCCGTTGAACGGCAGCGTCTTGCGCTTGGGCGAAAACAGCGAGTCTTCCCCGATACGCCGTTCACTCGCCTGGCTCCAGCGCGGGTGGTCCACGGCCGGATTGACGTTGGAATAAAACCCGTACTCGCGCGAGTTGGCGCGCACCCAGGTCGTGAGCGGCTGTTTCTCCACGAAACGGATTTTCACGATCGACTTGATGCTCTTGAAACCGTATTTCCACGGCACCACGAGCCGGATCGGCGCGCCGTTCTGGTTCGGCAGCACTTCGCCGTAAAGTCCCACGGCCAGCAGCGTCAGCGGATGCATGGCCTCGTCGAGACGCAATCCCTCGACATAGGGCCAGTCGAGCCCCGCGCCCAACAGCCCCGGACGCTGACCGGGCATCTGCGCGGGATCGAGCAGCGTGGTGAATTCGACATACTTCGCGCGCGAGGTCGGCTCGACACGCCGGATGAGATCGCGCAGCGGAAATCCCACCCACGGAACCACCATCGACCAGGCCTCGACGCAGCGCAGACGATAGACGCGCTCCTCCAGGGGGTGATGCTTGAGCAGATCTTCCATCTGATACACGGCGGGCTTTTTCACCTCGCCCTCGATCGCCACGCTCCAGGGAAAGGTGCGGAAATTCCCGGCGCGTTCCGAGGGATCGCTTTTGCCGGAACCGAATTCGTAAAAATTGTTGTAACTCGTGACGTCCTTGTAGGTGGTTGTCTTCTCGTCGAGCGAATACGGACTCTTGCGCAGGTTGGGGAATTTCTGGCCGGCTACTCCCGCCGCAGGCAGCAGTGTCGCGCCGACACCGGCAACCGCCAGGGCACCTGCTTCACGCAGGAAGCGGCGGCGCTGCTGATAAACCTCTCTGGGCGTGATTTCCGACGACGAAATGGTAACGATTTTTTTTATCAGCATTGTTCCTCGGCAAACGATCGGGGCAAACCTGACAATATAGACATAGCCCTCTCATAATAGTTCTTCTGTCTGCCGGTGAACCAATCCGACTCAGAATAGACTAATTGTCATACCCAAGAATTTTATGGGGATGTAAAAATCAGGCCATTCATGCGATTTTTTATCCTGTTATTGACGGCCTCACTGCTGGCAAGCCAGTCAGGCATTTCCCCCGCCGCCGAGCTTTCCTGTTCCGCGCAAAGCGGGAACACCACGGTGCCATTGCTCGAACTGTATACGTCAGAGGGTTGCAGCAGTTGTCCGCCGGCCGACGAATGGTTGTCCTCGTTTCGGCAGAGCGGACTGGTACCGGACCGGGTCGTGCCGCTGGCGCTGCACGTGGATTACTGGAATGACTTTGGATGGGAAGACAGCTATTCACAAAAGACGTTCACCGATCGTCAGTATCGCCTGGCGGACGTGAACCGGATGCGCTCGGTTTTTACGCCCCAATTCGTCCTGAACGGCCGGAATCTGTCGCGCTGGCACAGCCGGGCCAACAGCGAGATCAAGCGCATCAACGCCACGGCGCCGCAAGCCAGAATTTCACTGGTGCTTTCACGCCGTGTGCGCGAAATCGGAATCACGGCTGACGCCGAAACGAACAATCACGCGGCACAAACCGATTTGTACCTGGCGATCTATGAAAATAACCTCAGCCACGACATCGGGGCGGGTGAAAACCGGGATCTCACCCTGCACCACGATTATGTGGCACGGCAACTCATCGGCCCGATGCCGCTGAAAGAAACCGGCAAGATCCATTTCGTGCGGGATATTTGGCTGGACAAGTCCTGGAAAACATCCGACATGGGTGTCGTGGCTTTCGTACAGAATCGCAACAATGGCGAGGTGTTGCAGGCCCTGTTGCTGCCGCTTTGCCGCTGACCGTTTACGGCTCTGGAAAAGAAAAAACCCTCCGTGCCCAGGCACGGAGGGTTTTTGCGTTGAACGCCTAGCGTACCTGCTTCAGCGCGGCAATGCGCTCGTCCAGCGGCGGGTGCGACATGAACAGCCGCTTGAAGCCGCCGGCGGGCGCGCCGGAAATGCCGAAGGCAGCCATCTGGTCGGGCAACTGCGCCGGCTCATGCATCGCCTTGAGGCGATTGAGCGCGGCGATCATCTTGTCGCGACCCGCAAGTTTCGCGCCGCCGGCGTCGGCACGGAATTCGCGCTGGCGGCTGAACCACATTACGATCATGCTCGCGAGGATGCCGAGCAAGATTTGCGCGACCATGCTGCTGACGAAGAAGCCGACGCCCATGGAATCGCGATCGTTCTTGAGAAGCACGCGATCCACGAAGTAACCGACCACGCGAGACAGCACGATCACAAAGGTGTTCAACACGCCTTGGATCAGCGCCAGCGTCACCATGTCGCCGTTCGACACGTGCGTGATTTCATGGCCCAGCACCGCCTCCGCCTCGTCCTTGTCCATGGCATTCAGCAGGCCGGTGCTGACCGCCACCAGCGCCGAATCACGGCTCATGCCGGTGGCGAAGGCGTTGACATCCGGGCCCTCGTAAACCGCCACTTCCGGCATGCCGATGCCGGCTTGCTTGGCCAGACGCCGGACGGTTTCGATGAGCCACTGCTCGGTGCTGTTGCGCGGCTGCTCGATGACTGTCGCGCCGGTCGCCCGCTTGGCCATCCACTTGGACATGGCGAGCGAAATGAACGAACCGCCGAAACCGATCACCGCGGCAAAGATCACCAACGACTGCAGATTGAGTCCGCCCGGCATTTCCTGAATGCCCAGCACCCTGATCAGGATGCTGGCCGAGATGCTGAGGACGAACAGGACGGCGATGTTGGTCGCTACAAACAGCAAAATGCGCTTCATAGATCTTGGATTCTCCCGTTAACAAACAGTGGAATATTCGAAAACTTAGATGGGGTCGATGCCGTGCAAGTTCAATCCCCGATACGATCCTCACCAATAAACGTAGCGACAGGGCGCCATGCATTGGCTATATTAATAAGGAGGAAGCTCCCGGGCAATGCACGTTGACCTGACACTTGCCGCCGCGGCAATTCATGCCCCCAGGACACCGCGCCC
>DATICK010000171.1:0-3272 GCA_035456865.1 Sulfuricaulis sp. | reverse complement strand
GAATTCGTACTCGGGGTGAATCATCTCGAGACCCGCGGGACCGAAGCGAACCTCGCCGAACAGGCGCAGACGGCGGCCACGCGTGAGGTTCGCCTGTTGCGCGGCGCTGAAATAAAAAAACCGCAGATGCAGATGGCCGGTGCCGTCGCTCACGCGGCAGATCAGGCTGCGCCGGCCGCGGAACACGACGTCAGCGAGTTCGATCTCGCCCTCGACGACGGCCTCCATCCCGGGCCGCAGACCGCCCATGGGCAGAACGCGCGTGCGGTCCTGGTAACGCAGGGGAAGATGGAACAGAACGTCCTGCACGGTGTACAGGCCGAGGCGTTTAAGCTTTTCCGCGAGCTTGGGTCCGACTCCCTTGAGACTGGTCACCGGCAGTGAGGCAATATCCATAATTATCGAATCACGCCGGGGGTACGGCTGATGAGGGCCGGAAGTGCGGGGACGTGCGTCGGTCAGCGGCGACTTTTCGTCTTGCTGCTTTTACCCGCCTTGGATTTTTTTGATGTTGTGACAGGTTTATCCAGAACCAAAATCGCATCCATCTCCACGGCCGCGCCCTTGGGCAGTGCGGCGACACCCACGGCCGCGCGCGCCGGATAGGGTTCGCGAAAATACTGCGCCATTACTTCGTTCACCAGCGGAAAATACGCCAGATCGATGAGAAACACGTTGAGCTTCACCACGTCCTGCAGGCTGCCGCCGGAAGCCGTGGCCACCGCACCCAGGTTTTCAAATACGCGCTGGATTTGCGCGCGCATGTCGCCGCTCTCCAGCGTCATGGTTTCCGGGATCAGCGGAATCTGACCGGCGAGATAGACTGTGTCACCGGCCTTGACGGCCTGAGAATAAGGGCCGATAGCCTGGGGGGCTTTGCTGGTTTTGACAATCGTTCTTTTCACGCCTGCTCCTTAGTAGTGGGGCACTGCTGATTTCAGATTTCTGAAGAACATCAACCCTTCTTGCGGTTGATCCGCACCACCGATTCGATCGCCCGGATGCGACGCATGATCTGGGCCAGATGCCCGCGGCCGCGCGCTTCGAGCGTGAAGTCCATGGTGGTGTACTGGCCGTCGCGATCGTCGAACGTGACGGTGTCGATATTGGCGCCCTGCTCGGCGATGGCCGCCGCGATCGCCGCGAGCACGCCGCGCTGGTTCTTGACCTCGACCCGGATGCTCACCGGGAACACGGTCTGAATGTCTTTTTCCCACTGCACGTCGATCCACTGTTCCGGGTGCTTGCGGAACTTGGCCACGTTCGGGCAATCCTCGGTGTGCACCACGATCCCGCGCCCCGCGGACAGAAAACCGAGAATCGGATCGCCCGGTATCGGCCGGCAGCAGCGCGCATAGGTCACCACCACGCCCTCGGTACCGCGGATGGCGAGCGTCGGCGCCTTGTCGCGCGCCGGCCGGCGCTTGAACAGTCCGAAGAAACGATGCTCCTCCCCGGTTTCGGCCTTGGGCGCCTCCGGCACGAGTTGACGCGCCACCACCGCCGCCAGCCGGTTGCCGAGTCCGATTTCGCCGAGCAGCTGGTCCCAGTTGAGGAGCTTGAGGGATTTCAGCAAGGATTGACGGCTTTTCTCCGTCAGTTGTGACGGATCGGTGCCGAGATCCTTGAGCGCCTGTTCCAGCAGCCGCCCGCCGAGCTTGGCCGATTCGTTCAACTTCTGGTTCTTGAGGAAACTGCGGATATGCGCGCGCGCCTTGCTGGTGACGACGTAAGTGAGCCAGGCGGGATTGGGGTGACTCCATTCCGCGGTGATGATCTCGACGTGATCGCCGTTGCGCAGGGTGGTGCGCAGGGGCACCAGCTGATGATTGACCTTGGCGCCGATGCAGCGATTGCCGACGTCGGTGTGCACGTCGTAGGCGAAGTCGATGACCGTGGCCTCGCGCGGCAGCTTCTTGATTTCACCGTTCGGCGTGAACACGTACACCTCGTCCGGAAACAGGTCAACCTTGAGGTGCTCGAGAAATTCGCTTGGGTTCCCCGCTTTTTGCTGGGTTTCCAGCAGGTCCTTGAGCCACTGCAAGGCGCGCTGCTGCATCGGGTCGGCGGCGGAGTCGCCGCTTTTGTACAGCCAGTGCGAGGCCACGCCGGCCTCGGCCACGCGATTCATCTCGCTCGTGCGGATCTGCACCTCGATGGAAACCCCGAAGGGACCGAACACCACCGTGTGCAATGACTGGTAACCGTTGGCCTTGGGAATGGCGATGTAGTCCTTGAACCGGCCGGGGATCGGCTTGTACAGATTGTGAATCATGCCGAGCGCGCGATAACAGTTGTCCGCCTTGTCCACGACGACGCGAAAGCCATAAATGTCGTAGACCTGGTCGAACGACAGGTGCTTCTGCTCCATCTTGGCGTAGATACTGTAGAGGGTCTTCTCGCGACCGACGACCTCCGCGGTCAGGCCTTCGCGTTCCAGCTGGTTGAGAATGGCGGTGCGGATCTTTTCGACGATCGCCTTGCGGTTGCCAAGACGCTTGCGCACCGCCTCGGCGATGATGCGATGGCGCATCGGGTGCATCGCGGCAAAGGCCAGGTCGCCCAACTCCATCGCCCACTGGCGCACGCCGAGGCGGTTGGCGATGGGCGCGTAGATGTCGATGGTTTCGCGCGCGATCGCGCGGCGGCGGTCGGGATTCAACGCACTGATGGTGCGCATGTTATGCAGACGGTCGGCGAGCTTGATGAGAATGACGCGGATGTCGCTCGCCATGGCCAGCAGCATCTTGCGGAAGTTCTCCGCCTGCGCCTCCTCCTGCGACTGGAATTCGATACGGGTGATCTTGGAAACGCCGTCCACCAGCGCGGCGATGTCCTCGCCGAACTCCTCGGCGATGCGCTCCTTTACCGTGGGCGTGTCCTCGATTACGTCGTGCAGGATCGCGGCGGTGATACTCTTGGCGTCGAGATGCATGCCCGCGAGGATGCGGGCAACTTCGATGGGGTGGTAGATGTAGGGCTCGCCGCTGACGCGAATCTGCCCTTCATGGGCCTCGGCGCCGAACAGGTAGGCGCGATAGACGTCAGCGACGTCCTTCGGATCCAGGTAGGTTTCGAGAACCGCGCACAGGTCGCTGATCTGAAACCGCTGGTCGAAAGACGGCGTCGCCGCGACGGCGGACGGCACCGACTCAGGCTTCGGTTCCGCCCTCTTTGCCGGCGGCGGGGGCAACGTCGATCCCGCCGGTTTGGTTTTGGTCGGTTGTGTCTTCATCGGCCTCAAGTCCGGCTTGCGGCGCTTCCTCGTCCAG
>DATICK010000170.1:0-7344 GCA_035456865.1 Sulfuricaulis sp. | reverse complement strand
TCGACCATGAACATCACCGCGATGTCGCGCTCGAACTTGTGCAGCTTGGTGAACAGCCGCTCGGAGAGTTCCATGCCGCTTTGCATGTCGGCCCGTGCTTCGACGAGTGCGTCGAAATCGATGTCGTCCCCGTTCATCTGTTTCTTGAGCAGTTTGTTTTCCCCGCGCAGCGCCTCGAAGGTCTTGCGCAGCGCCGGCAACACGCCGTGGTACTTGCGCAGTGTGCGCGCCACGAATGGATCACTGTCCGGATGCACGTCGAGTTCGCGCAGGACACACCAGTGCTTGCGATAATGATTGCGCCGGTGGTCCCACTCGTTGTAGAGAAACGCGCCTTCCTCGTGATAAGCGCCCTTCCACACGTCCTCCGGACGTTTTTCGTCCGCGGCTTGGCGGTAGCCGGCGGCGCCCGCTGCCACCAGGTAGTCATCCGGGATGTGCCCGAGGTCCTGGACGATGGAACCCATCAGGCCGCGCACGTCGGCTGGTGGCTGGATCGGCTGGCCGTCGATGCTGAGCGCGAATATGAATTGTCCCGGGTGATCCGGATCGGGAATCGTCTCGACGCGGTAGTGCCGCGAACTCGGTGTTGTGACGGTTTCCGTTCCGGCCAGGTTCTGGGTCGCCTCATCGCCGACCCGGCTCAGCGCCTGGCGGAACAGTTCCTTTTCCCGCGCGATGCGTTCTTGCATGACCTGCTGGGCGCGCTCGGCCAACAACAAGCCTTGATAGCAGAAAGAATGTGGTACTTCAGTGCCGTGAAGCCGTGTCAGCCACGCGCGTGTATCCGAGACCGTGGCGCCGGGTTCTTGCAGCCGTGCGATGGCCGCGTCCCACGAAGCCGGGTAAAGCACATCGCCGGCGAGCCGCTGGATTTCCCGCATGTCCCGGTACAGCCCGGGAAGCTCGCGCGCCAGACAGGCGTTGAGCCGCGCGGTTTCGAGCGCGTGAAACCGGCGCGCCGCCGTATCCGGTGCGTCAAAGCTCGCGAGCCACTCGGCCAGCGGCGCTTCGCTGTCCGGCACGCGAAACGTCCCGTACCAGGTCTGGGCCCACAGGTAGGCCGCCATGATCTTGTAGAGACGGAAGTTATCCTGAAGTGTGGTGAAACCGCTGAGCCGCTCGGGCAGGAACAACGTGGCCGTATCGGTCCCGGACTCTGCGGCGGCCTCGATCTTGAGCGGCCGTCCAGCCAGCCCCTGAATGAATAGTTCCAGCACGTGGTTGATTTCATCCAGCGCCACGCTGCGATCCGTCTCCGCCGCCTCGGCGGCGAAGGATTGCACCTGACCGAAGGCAGTGCAGCCCGGATACAATCCCTGTTTGTCGTACACGTCCATGGCGTGGATGATCCACGCCTCGATCGTCGGCGAGGACATTAGGCGAAACGCCTCGGGCGCGCGCGCCGCGAACTGATACGCCATCTCGGCGTTGGTTTTGGCGATGATGTCCACCCAGCGCAGCACGAAATCCTGCTGCGCGCGCTCGAATTCCGCGAGCGCCTTGGCGAGCGCCGTCGCGGTGCGGCGCGAGGACAGCACCGGGTCGAGCGACTCGTCGAGTTTTACTTCGAGTTCGGCCGCGGTGAGTGGTTGATCGGTCATAGATGATATAAACCGCCAGGACGCCAGGGTCGCCAGGAAAAATCGGGTTTTAATTTCAAGAATCCCTGGCGCTTCTGGCGTCCTGGCGGTTCTAAAAAATCAAAACAAAGAAGCACTGAGCTCGTTCACCGCGGCGATCATCTCGGGGTCGTCAGTAAGCGCCTCGGCGATCGCAGTGCGGCAGGCGGCGCGCGGGGCGATGCCTGCGCTCATCAGCTTGCCCGCGTGCACCAGCAGCCGGGTGCTCGCGCCTTCGTCGAGGCCGCTGCCCTTCAGGTTGCGCGTCATGGCGGCGAATTTGACGAGCCGATCGGCCATGGCCTCATCGACGCCGGTTTCGCGCCGGACGATTTTCTTCTCGAG
This sequence comes from Sulfuricaulis sp., assembly GCA_035456865.1. Lineage (GTDB taxonomy): Bacteria > Pseudomonadota > Gammaproteobacteria > Acidiferrobacterales > Sulfurifustaceae > Sulfuricaulis. Next base: position 5,377 of record DATICK010000170.1, on the reverse strand, counting down.
CGCCGCCGCGGGGTAATTGAATTCGACGGCGACGAAGCGCTGGCGCGTGCTCTGCTTCAGGTCCTTGAGCACGCTCTGGTAGCCGGGATTGTAGGAAATGGCGAGACAGAACTCGGGGCCGGCCGTCAGCAGCTCGCCGGTTTTTTCGACCGGGAGCACGCGCCGGTCGTCGGCGAGCGGATGGATAACTACGGTGGTGTCCTTGCGTGCCTCGACGATTTCGTCGAGATAGAGGATGGCTCCGATGCGCACGGCGCGCGCCATCGGCCCGTCGACCCACACGGTTTCATTGGCGGTGATGAGATAGCGGCCGACCAGATCGGTGGCGGTGAGATCGTCATGGCACGACACGGTGATGAGCGGGCGCTTCAGGCGCCAGGCCATGTGCTGCATGAAACGCGTCTTGCCGCAGCCGGTGGGACCCTTCAGCAGCACCGGCAGTTTCTGCCGGAACGCCGCCTCGAACACCGCCACCTCGTCGCCGACCGGCTCGTAGTAAGGCTCATCTTTTATGAGGTATTCCTCGGCCTTAGTCGCGCGCGATGGGGCGGATTTTTTTGATACTGACATGGATGGCATGGCTATCGGTTAATCGTTGACCGGCCCAGTATGCCAAAATAGCTTGCCGGCACAAGAAAGATATTGACGCTCGCGGCGGGCATGCTGAAAATGCGTCAGATAGCGCGTCCGTTTCGTATGCGGATTCCCGCTTTATATATAAGCGTTCTATCTGCGCATACGAAATTTCAATCCAGTTATACTGCCTGGCTTATGGCACCCCGTTCGATTGCGGGGTATTGTTGCCATCCCGTAATTCCGGCGGTAAGTAATTCTAAATAATTCCGCGGTGGAGGCATGTCAATGAGGGATGTAGTCGCGACGAACGAGACTATATTGGTGGTCGGCGGGGGCATCAGCGGCATGACCGCGGCCCTCGAAGCCGCTGAGTGTGGCAAAGACGTAGTGCTGGTGGAAAAAACCCCGAGCCTCGGCGGCCGGGTGAGCCAGCTCTATAAATATTTCCCCAAGCTGTGCCATCCCACGTGCGGGCTGGAGATCAATCTCAAGCGCCTCAAGGCGAACAAGCGCATCCGCGTGCTGACGCTGGCCGAGGTAAGCGCACTTTCCGGCAAGCCCGGCGACTATACCGCCAGCATCAAAATATCGCCGCGTTACGTGAATGAAAACTGCACCGCCTGCGGTGAATGCGGAACAGCCGTGAGCGCGGAAATTTCGAATCCGTTCAATTACAACATGGACAAAATCAAGGCGGCGTATCTGCCGTTTTCCATGGCCTATCCGCAACGCTACGTGATCGACCCCTCGATCATCGGCACGCCTGACGCCGAGAAAGCGAAGAGCGCATGCAAGTACAACGCCGTCGATCTCGGCATGAAGGAAGAGACGGTCAAGCTCAAGGTCGGTGCCGTGGTCTGGGCCACTGGCTGGAAGCCGTACGACGCCAACAAGATCCAGCCCTACGGCTACGATCGTTACGCCAACGTGATCACCAGCGTCGAGTTCGAGCGCATGCTGGACCCGTTCGGTCCGACCGGCGGCAAGCTGGTGCGGCCTTCCGACGGGAAGGAAGCGAAGAACGTCGCCTTCATTCAGTGCGCCGGTTCGCGCGACCGCAATCATTTGAAACACTGCTCGCGCATCTGCTGCATGGCCTCGCTCAAGCAGACCACCTACGTGCGCGAGAAGTTCGGCGACGACGCCAATGTGTCGATCTACTACATCGACATCCGCGCCATCGACCGCCTCGAAGACTTCTACAAGAAGGTCCAGGCCGATCCCAAGGTGAAGTTCATCAAGTCCAAGGTGGCGAACATCACCGAGGACAAGGCGTCGGGCGATCCGATCCTGCACGGCGTGGACACCGAAGGCTATCACCGCTACGACAACAAGCATGACCTCGTGGTGCTCGCGATCGGCATGGAGCCGAGCGTGGACGCCAGCAAGATCATGAAGGGCGTGGCCGCGGACGTGAGCGGCTTTATCGATGTCAACGCGACAACCGAAGCGGTATTCGGCGCCGGTTGCGCGTCCAACGCGCTCGACGTCAATCGTTCGGTGCAAAGCGCCACGGCCGGTGCGCTGCGGGCGATTCAAGTGATTAACCGCGTATCCAGGGCGGAGGCTTAATACCCATGGCGGACATGAAAGTTGCTGCTTACATCTGCAAGGGCTGCGGTATCGGCGAACGCCTCGACACCGCGCAGCTGGCGATGATCGCGCAGAAAGAGGGTAAAGCGCAGATCGTGCGCGAACACGAATTCCTGTGCAACGCCAGCGGCGTGGAGATAATTAAAAACGACATCGCCAACGAGGGCGTGAACCACGTGGTAATCGCCGCCTGCTCGCGCCGCGCCAAGGCCGAGACCTTCAATTTCGAGAATATCGCGATCTCGCGCGCCAACCTGCGCGAGGGTGTGATCTGGGCCACGCCCGCCGATGAGGACAAGAAGGAACTGGTGCAGGAGATGGCGGCGGATTACGTACGCATGGGCTGCGCCGAATCGATCAAGATGCTGATCCCGCGGACCAATCCCAACGTCGGCCACAACAAGCGCATCCTGGTGGTCGGCGGCGGCATTTCCGGCATGACCGCGGCGATCGAGTCCGCGAAGACCGGTTACGACGTGCTGCTGGTGGAAAAGACCGGCAGCCTCGGCGGCTGGGCGGCAAAACTGCACAAGCGTGTGCCGTCCCGCGAGCCTTACGCCGAGCCAGCCGACACCGGCATCGCCGAACTCATCAAACAGATCGAGTCGGACAAGCACATCAAGGTGTTCCTGAATTCGACCCTCAGCAAGACCAGCGGCGCGCCCGGACAGTTCAGCGTCGACATTTCCACCGAGTCCGGCAGCACCGCCACCGAAAACGTCGGTGGTATCATCATGGCCTCGGGCTTCACGCCGTACGACCTGAACAAATTGCCCTACCTGGGTGCGGGCAAGAGTAAAGACGTGGTGGATCAACTCGGCCTGGAAGCGCTGGCCAAGGCCGCCAAGGGTGGAGCGATCAAACGGCCGTCCGACGGCAAGGAAGTGAAGAGCGTCGTTTTCGTGCAATGCGCCGGTCAGCGTTCCGACAAGGAAGGCGAACTGCCGTACTGTTCCGGCCACTGCTGCAACACCTCGATCAAGCAGGCGATGTACTTCAAGAATCAGAACCCTGACATCGACACCAACGTCATTTACACGGATCTGCGCACGCCGGGCAACGGCGAGGATTTCTACCGCAGCGCCCAGAAGAAGGGCGTGACTTTCACCAAGGGTAAAGTGGGCGAAGTCGTTCCCGGTTCCGAGTTGCAGGTCAAGTTCAAGGATCTGATCCTGAATGACGATGCCGTGGCCAAAGCCGACCTCGTGGTATTGGCGACCGGCCAAGTGGCCAATTCCGGTATCGATATGGAGGCGCAGTTGTTGGCGGAAGCCGCGGAGCGTGACGACGCCAAGAAGGCCAAGGATGCCGGAGAAGCGGTCGCGGAACATCAGGAAAAGCCCAAGGGGGTTTCCATTCTCAACCTGACCTACCGTCAGGGGCCGGATCTGCCGCACCTCAAGTACGGCTTCAACGATTCGCACTTCATCTGTTTCCCGTACGAAACGCGCCGTACCGGCATCTACTCCTGCGGTCCGGTGCGCCGTCCGATGGACATCGCGCAGGCGATCGAGGACGCGACCGGCGCCGCGCTCAAGGCGATCCAGGCGGTGGAAAACGCCGGCCTCGGCCGCGCCGCGCATCCGCGCTCGGGCGATTTGTCCTTCCCCGAGTTCCGGCGCGAGGGCTGCACCCAGTGCAAGCGTTGCACCGTAGAGTGCCCGTTCGGTGCCATCGACGAAGACGAAGCACGCTATCCGGTGTTCAACGAATCCCGCTGCCGCCGCTGCGGCACCTGCATGGGCGCCTGCCCGGTACGTGTGATCTCATTTGAGAACTACTCGGTGGATACGGTGGGCTCCCAGATCAAGGGCGTGGACATGCCCGACCAGTTCTCCGAGAAGCCGCGCATTCTGGTGCTGGCCTGCGAAAACGACGCCTATCCGGCGCTCGACATGGCGGCCATGAACCGCTTCACCTACAGCGCCTTCACGCGCATCGTGCCGGTGCGCTGCCTGGGCTCGATCAACACCATCTGGGTGACGGACGCGCTCAATAGCGGCTATGACGGCGTGATCCTGATGGGCTGTCAGAAGGGCGAGAACTACCAGTGCCACTTCGTGAAGGGCTCGGAGATTGCGCACGTGCGCATGAGCAAGATCGACGACACGTTGAAGCAGCTCTCGCTGGAAGTAGAGCGCGTGAAGACCTACGAGGTGGCGATCACCGACATTCAGCGCGCCCCCGCCCTTATCAACGAGATGGCCGAGACGATCCAGAAGATCGGCATGTCTCCCTTGAAATTTTAGGAGCCATACATGACCGACCTTAACAAGGTGATGGTGGAGAAGTACCGCAACGACTTCCTCAAGGAGGTCGAGGCGAATGTCGAGGAAGGCAACTGGGTCAAGATGTGCATGCAGTGCGGCGTGTGCTCGGGATCCTGCCCGCTCGGGACCGCCTGGGAACACCCGCCGCAGGAAATCTTCATGATGATCCGCGCCGGCAAGCGCGACGAGGTGCTGAGAAGCGAATCCATGTGGATGTGCACCTCGTGCTACAACTGCATCGTGCGCTGCCCGCGCGAGCTCCCGATCACCCACATCATGCACGGCCTGGCAAACTACGCGCACCGCATCGGTATTGCCCCCAAGATGAACCCGACACGCCGTTTCGCCAAGCTGTTCTGGCAGAACATCACCAGTGGCGGGCGAGTGAATGAACTGAAGCTTTCCGTCGGCTTGTATTTCATGGATGGCTTCGCCCCCGGCATCAAAAAGGGTCTGGAGATGCTGCCGGTAGGGCTCGGCATGCTCAAGACCGGACGTCTGAACCCCTTCGGCTTTTTCAGCGGCGGCAAATGCAAGGGCGCCAGTGACATCCGCAAGATGATCAAGAAAGCCAAAGAGATCGAGGACAAGCGCAAGGGTTTTGCGGCGTAAGAATGAGGAGTTAAGGTATGGCGAGAAAAGAATATTCGTTTTATCCGGGTTGTTCCTCCGAGCGCAAGGCATCGGCCTCGAACTACATGACCTCGGTCGAGTCCATGTGCAAGACGCTGGATATCAAGCTGAACGAAATCCCCGACTGGAACTGCTGCGGCGCGTCCATCGGTTACGCCGAGGGTGGCGAGCTGCCGCGTCACGCGATGAACGCGCGCAACGAGGCCTTGTCCGAAAAGCATAACGCTGGCCAGGATATCGTCGCGACCTGCGCCGCCTGCTGGCTGGGCGCGAAGGAATCGCAGGAGCGCATCGCCCATTCCGGC
>DATICK010000169.1:0-5840 GCA_035456865.1 Sulfuricaulis sp. | reverse complement strand
AAAACCTTTTCCGGCGGGGAGAATCCAAGGAAGTGACTCAGTCCACGCGTCAATCCTACCTTCTTGTGCTGCTGCCGGTCATGGCACTGGCCGCGATGATGGCGCTGCCACCGATCGCACAGGATCCGGGTTATCACGCATTTGCCGACCACCGCGGCCTGCTCGGCATTTCCAGCTTCCTCAATGTCGCCACGAATCTCGCGTTCCTGGCCGCGGGCATAGCGGGAATTGGTTTGTGTGCGCGCGAGCGGCACGGGCTCGGGGCACGCTGGGCATGGATAGTCTGCTTCACCGGCGTAGCGCTCGTGTCGCTGGGCTCCGGTTACTATCACCTCGCGCCAAGCAACGGCACGCTGGTGTGGGACCGGCTGCCCATGAGCGTCGGCTTCATGGCGCTATCGGTGGCGGTGCTGTCCGAATACGTGAATCCGCGGCTGGAAAAATATCTGCTGGCGCCCGCGATCGTTCTCGGCCTCGCAAGTGTGATCTACTGGCACTCCACCGACGACCTGCGGCTGTACGTGCTGGTGCAGTTCCTGCCCTTGCTCATGATCCCGGCGATACTGCTCCTGTTCCGCAGCCCGCGAAAAGACCATGGGTTTCTGCTGGCGGCGCTTGCGATCTACCTGGTCTCGAAGCTGGCGGAGTATTACGACCGGGCGGTGTTCGGGTGGACCGGCGATATCATCAGCGGTCATTCGCTCAAGCACCTGCTGGCGGCGACGGCGCTATTGGTCGTGTATGAGATGCTCCGGCGACGCACTGTCCAGTAGAATCGGCCATCGGCACAAGGGAGGATCGGCATGTCGGCTCAGCCCGCCGCGATCCGTATGTCCATGGTCGCGCGAATCATCGTCACGGCCGCGACGAGATAAAACGATTACCGCCGCATCCACGTGACCGCCGGTGTCTATATCGTGTCCGCCCTGTTGCGGTTCGTGAATCTTTTGCGCTGATGATCGTAGGCAGCACCGGCATACGCGGTTGTTTTGTGGCCCTTGGATCTTCCCGCTAACTCGGCACTGAAGCGGAAACCAGAGGCCTGCTTCCGCGGACAAGCTCATAGGGCCGAGGCGGCTTGCATCCAATCTCTAAAGCGCCGTTTTGCAGGCCAAAAAATATAATGCGTGGAATTGCTATGCTTACCGTAAGGGGAATAACCACCATCAATGAAGTCGAATTGCCATTAATGGTTTGATGGCGGGGGACTTCATGAATCGAATTCAATAAAACCGTGAAATTCAAAAAAATTGTGATGCTCAGCTATTCTAAGAGCGATTTTAGCGAGCAGGCATATGGGCGCTTGGAACCAGTGTGCATGGAGAACAGGGTTCTTTCCGAAAATAGCGCTGAAGTCACCCGTCACCTGGCCGAGGCAGATTGTCTGCTGGTGGAAACCGGGATTGCGGTCGATAGGGCAATGATTAATGCAGCCCCGTATTTGAAATACATAGGCGTTTTCGGGACGGGATGCGGTCGAATCGATCTTGAATATTCAGCCAGCAGGGGTATCACTGTATGTAACACGCCTGGTTACAGCACGGAGGGCGTTGCCGAGTTCGCTTTTGGATTGATACTGGAACATATAAGAGGAATTGAAAGAGCCAAGTCCCAGGCGCGCGGCGGTAAATATTCTGGATTCGGATATCGAGGACACGAAATAAGAAACAAGAAATTTGGAGTGATAGGATTGGGACGAATTGGCAGAAGAATTGCGGAGATTGCCAGCGATGGTTTTGGCGCCGACGTTTCCTATTGGTCGAGGAACCGAAAACCGGACGCCGAAAAGACCGGCTTTCGTTACGCGGATATCAGCGCAGTACTGAGCAGCAGCGACTTCCTCTCAATCAATCTGACCCATGTTCCGGCAACGGAAAAATTCATCAATGCCGATCGGATAAATCTGATCAAACCAGGCGCTGTCGTCGTGCACCTGGCACCGATCGAGGTCATCGACCTGGACGAATTGGAGAAAAGGCTAAAACTCGATGACATAACGTTTATCCTGGACCATTCAGACGAACTGTCTCCTGAAGAGGCAGCGCGCCTTGCTCGATACAGGAATTGTGTCATGTACCCTGCTATCGCGTGTATCACGCAAGAAGCCAAGCAAACAAAGTTAGGGTTGTTAATCGAAAATGTTGAAAACTATCTCAATGGAAAACCCTCGAATATTGTCGATTAGCGCTGGAAGCGCTCTGGGGAAGCACCGGTAACTAATTGCATCTGCCCCTTCGTTACGCTAAGTATCCCTTAGGCTGAAGGAAAACACGAACTAATACTCACTAACACGAACGCAATCTTCAATGAGTGAGAAAAATCCTGACGCTGAGCGGTCACGCTCCACGCCGCATCCTACGAACGAAACGAATCTGGGATCGCTTCTGTATCGCGGTCAATTTGTCCTCGGGCCGTCGTTCGTCGAAAACCTGACTGGATGGCAAAGATTATCTCTCGGGTCTGCGCTTCAAATCACCGCCCATCCGGCGTTGTCCCTTTGCCATCGATCCGCCGGGAACCGTTCGCTCACGCTGATCGGTTACATTGTCGACCCTGACCAAGTGAACGCCACTGACTTGGACGTCGTCGACAAGCTGCTGGGAACATATTCCTCGATTCAGGAACTCATTGACGCGACCTTTCGGTTTGGCGGGCGGTGGGTGCTTATCGCGCAAGACGGAAACCGCCGTTATCTTTTCAACGATCCGTTGGGCCTGCGGCAGGCGTTTTATACCGACACGGTGCGCACCGACAACGATTTTTGGGTGATGTCGCAAACGGGCATGGGTGCGGAACTGCTCGGCCTGACAATGGATCCATCGTCCCGCGACTACATGGAATGGCGAATGTCTCAGGGGCATCATGAATATATGTGGCCGGGCACGACCAGCCCCTTCCGGGAGATTCTGCATCTGCTGCCGAATCATTACCTCGATATCAATACGGGTCGATGTCACCGTTTTTGGCCGCGCGAGCGGCTTGAGCGGATTTCCCTCGACGAGGCGATCGATCGCGTGGCCGATCTCATGCCGCGACTTCTTGAGGCCGCCGCGAACCGCTTTGATCTGGTGCTGGGGTTGACCGCCGGAATCGACAGCCGGCTGGTGTTAGCCGCATCGAGGCCTATCCACGAGCGGATTTCGTACGTCTCGGTCCGGCAGGCCGTCATGCCAGCAGACCATGCGGACCTGACCGTCGCAGCCAATGTCTTGCAGAAGCTGGGGCTGCGTCACGAACTGATAATTGCCCGTCCGTCCATGAGCCCTGCCTTCCGGTTCGCATACGAAAAAAGCGTTTACCTGGCGCACGCACATTATGGACCCGACACCGAAGCAATACTAGGACACTACGGCCACACCAAGGCGGCAGTGACAGGTAGCGGCTCCGAGATCTGTCGTGCAGATATGCGGCTCGGTATATCACTGCTCGAACGCAGACCCAGTCCGGAATTCCTGGCGATGCAACACATAGGCGGGTTGCATCCATTCACGATACAGAACGTGCGTGAGTGGTGCGAAACTGTGCCGCGCTGCCGCGGTATCGAACTTCTCGATTTGTTTGAATGGGAACAGAACAGTGGCAACTGGCTGGCGATGACGCAACTCGAGTTCAGTATCGCATGGCGTGAAATTTTTACACCGTTCAACTGCCGCGCCGTACTGACGACCCTGTTAGCGGTACCGGAACGGTACCGTACGGCTCCTGACTACACCATTTATAACGCATTAATCAACCGCCTGTGGCCCGAAGTAATGGCTGAACCGATCAATCCCCACAAGGATCGAAGCCTGGGGGATCGCTATTGGCGGGCAATGAAATTCTTAGCACGATACGGCGTCAATCGCGCCTTGTACAAGCTGCGAGGGGCGCGGCGCGTACGACTCAATGCCCAATGAGAAGGCTGGTGTTTAACCAGCGGAACCATGATTGTGACGAACAAAACACAACAAACTTCTACACCCGCTCCCCAGGATCCCAAATGGACCCCACACTTGCGCCGGGCACGCTGGCACCGCAAGGATTTTTTCCTGCTCGCCTACATTCCGGCCATTACGTTGATTGCCTGGTGTCTGCCGGAGCGTCTGTGGACCGTCGTTTGCAACGCAGCCGCCCGCCTGTCGATGGCGCTGCATCGTTCCCGCACGCGCGGACATTGCCGGAAATTGACCGAAATTCTCGGAGAGCGTCGCACATCGCTCGATGTCGATGAAATTCTAAAATGTTACCTGGCGAAGAACCACCTTGCGCGTGTGCAGTGCATGCAATGCTATGCGCCGGGAGGGTGGTCTCCGCACCTGCGTCTCGAAGGACGGGAACACATCGAACGCGCACTGGCAGCGGGCAAAGGCGCTGTTCTCTGGATCGCGCCCATGGCCTCGAAAGATCTGATAACCAAGATGGCGTTTCATCAGGCGGGCTACCCCGTCTCCCATCTCAGCCGCTTCGATCATGGCTTCTCAATCAGCCTCTGGGGCGCACGCTTGTTCAACCCACTCTGGACGCGGATCGAGGAACGCTTTCTCGCAGAGCGTTTGGTGATTTCTGCCACAACCCAGGTGAGCCCGCTGCGATTGCTGATCAAGCGACTGCACGCCAACCGACTGGTATCGGTGACGGCGAATCACGAGGGGCGGAAGTATCCCCATACGCCGTCTTTCCTGAGCGGCTCCATACAGCTGGCCGAGGGAGCACCCTCGCTGTCCGTGACGACTGGCGCGGCGCTTCTGCCTGTTTTTACCGTGCGTGAACCGGATGGCACATTCGTCACGAAAATAGAATCTGCCCTGGTCTCAGCAACGGGTGGAAGCCCTGCACAGGAAATCGATTCGCTGATCTCGCAATTCGTTCGACTGCTCGAATCCTATACGTTGCGGTTTCCGTGCGATTACCAGGGATGGGGATTGAGCCGAGTGTGACAGTTCTTTCTGTAAGCCAAAGAATCACATTAATAAATTGCACGATGGATTCCGTCCTTTCGATACCCTAGAGTATTCGTAGTCCTGACAGAAATAAATCAACAGACAACCTGGCGGACAGGTTCAGCTGCATTACGCGAGAACACGGATTCATCTTTAAAGGAGAATTGATCATGAAAGCCATCGTCATGACCGCCCCCGGCGGGCCGGAAGTGTTGAAACTTCAGGAACTGCCCGATCCGGTGTTGAACCACGACACCGACATCCTCGTGCGCGTCAAGGCGGCGGGCGTCAACCCGGTGGACACCAAGATGCGCGCCAAGCCGACGGTCTATCCCGCGCCGCTGCCGCCGGTGCTGGGCTGCGACGGTGCGGGTGTGGTCGAAGCGGTCGGCAAGGCCGTACGGGATTTCAAGCCGGGCGACCAGGTGTTTTACTGCCAGGCGCCGCATCACGACCGGTTCGGAAGCTACGCGCAGTATGCGCTGGTGGACCAGCGGCTGGTGGCGAAGAAACCGAAGCGCCTGAGCTTTGCCGAAGCCGCGGCGGCGCCGCTGGTGCTGATCACCGCGTGGGAGGCGCTGCACGACCGCGTCGACATCAAGTCGTGGCACAAGCTGCTGGTGCATGCGGGTGCGGGCGGTGTCGGGCATATCGCGATCCAGCTGGCGCGGATCGCGGGCGCGGAAGCCTGCGCCACGGTCGGTTCGGCGGACAAGGCCGAGTTCGCCCGATCCTTCGGCGCCACCCGCTCGGTCAATTACAACGAAGAAAATTTCGTGTCGGCGGTGCTCGACTGGACCGGCGGCCAGGGCGTGGACATCGCCTTCGACACCGTCGGCGGCAAAACTCTCGCCGAAACCTTTTCCGCGGTGCGCTATTACGGCGATGTCGTCACGCTGCTCGCGCCCGGACCCGAAATGG
>DATICK010000168.1:0-2084 GCA_035456865.1 Sulfuricaulis sp. | reverse complement strand
CGTACGCCGGAAAGCGATGCCTCCGGAATTTGCGCGACCAGTACTTCCTTGGCATCGGCGAGCATCACCCGCAGGTTGTTTAAATCCCATGACTCGATCTTGCGCAACAGATTGCCGATACCGGGGCGGTGCACTTCAATGCCAATATAATTATTTTCCGGGTGTGCCGCCGCCTCGGCAACCAGCGCATCGCCGTTGCCAAAACCGATCTCGAGTATCACCGGCGCGCGGCGGCCAAAAATAACAGTGAAGTCGAGCAGCGCTTCACCCATCTCAAAACCGTAGCGCGGCCACAAATCTTCAAGCGCACGCTGTTGCGCCGGCGTGATGCGTCCTTCACGGCGCACGAAACTGCGGATGGAACGGTGCGGTTTAACAACTTCGGTCATAAGACTGTTTACTGCAAAGACACGAAGGGCGCGAAGGTAAAAATATCAGATAAGAAAATCTTTGATTCTTTGACGCGCAGCGCCATTCTTCTTTCTTTGCGTTCTTCGCGCCTTTGCGGTGAGAAATTTTTTAGAAAAACGTCCCACCGAGCGGCGAGGATGGCGAACCGTATTGCTTGCGCGGCATGCGCCCGGCGAGGTAGGCCTCGCGCCCGGCTTCGATCGCCTTTCGCATCGCCTGCGCCATGAGCACCGGGTTCTGCGCCGCGGCAATGGCGGTGTTCATGAGCACGCCGTCGCAACCCAGCTCCATCGCAATGGCGGCATCGCTTGCCGTGCCCACACCCGCGTCCACCAGGACCGGCACCGTGGCCTCCTCGACGATGAAACGGATATTGTACGGATTGCGGATGCCCAGCCCCGAACCGATCGGCGCCGCCAGCGGCATCACCGCCACACAGCCCATCTCGGCAAAGCGCCGCGCCACGATCGGATCGTCATTGGTGTACACCATGACTTTGAAACCGTCCTTGATCAGCGTCTCGGCAGCGGTCAGGGTCTGGGGGATATCCGGATACAGGGTTTTTTCACTGCCCAGCACCTCGAGCTTCACAAGATCGTGCCCGTCGAGCAGTTCACGCGCGAGCCGGCAGGTACGCACCGCGTCTTCGGCGCTGTAGCAACCCGCGGTATTCGGAAGATAGGTATATTTCAACGGCGGCAATACATCGAGCAGACTCGGCTCGTTCGGATTCTGGCCGATATTTGTGCGCCGCACCGCGATGGTGATGATCTGCGCACCGCTCGCTTCCACGGCGCGCCGGGTTTCCTCGAGATCCTTGTACTTGCCGGTACCCACCAGCAGTCGCGACGTGTAGGTCCGGCCCGCGATCACCAGCGGATCGTTCGTTCTGGAACGGACTGTTTCAGCGGTTACTGCCATGCACGACACCTCCGTAAACTTTTTGGGAAACCGACAGGCCATGCCGTCGGTGTCCGGCGGCATTCGCGGCCGGCCGTATCCCCGCGCTACGCGTGTGGCCCCTGCTCCCTGCTTATGCCGCCACCTCCGATTGCAAATACCACCTCAACGCGGTCATTGTCCTGCAACTGAAAACCCTCATGTTGGCTGCGCGGCACGATTTCCCGGTTGACCTCAACTGCTACGCGCCGTTCGCCAAGACCCATGCCCTGCAACAGCGCCGAAACGGTCAGCGGCGTCTTGAAACTCTTTTCCTGTCCATTGAGCATGATCTTCATGACTGTATAAACATTCGAAAAACAGGTATATCCGTGCCGTCGGCACGGTTATTGTAATCCCGGTTATGGAATAACGCACGCCGGCACGGCGCGCGATCAGAAAAGCTCGATGTCGCCCGTGGCTACCGTCACCGAGGCAAGTTTTCCTTCCGCCACCAGCGCCTCGTAGCAACATACCTGATTGCGACCATTAAGTTTGGCGTGGTACAGCGCTTTGTCGGCCCGGTTGATGATCGTGTCCACACTCTCGCCGGGGGTAATACACGCCACACCGATACTCACGGTCTTGCAGCCTATCTGCGGAAACTCGTAAGCCTCCAATGACCGCCGAAAAGAATCCAGCACTGGCACGGAAGCCTCGGGGGCGATGCCGACCAGCACCACTGCAAACTCTTCGCCGCCATAACGGAACATCATGTCCTGATGACGAAATGC
>DATICK010000167.1:0-3181 GCA_035456865.1 Sulfuricaulis sp. | reverse complement strand
GGTGAGCTGGACCGCGTTCATGTCGAGCACGTACAGACTCGTGCAATAGGGAATGCTCGAGAATCCGTGCAACAGCACGTCTTCCATTTGCTGCTTGTCCGGCCATACGGCATGGAGCAGTTCTGCGACGCGTTCGATGGGTTCGCGCAACATGCGCGCGAGTTCTTCGCGTTGGCGGTAGATGCTGTCCTTCCAATTACTTTGCAGATCGCTGTTTATCATTTCAGTACCATCCTGGTTTACGGCGTCGTGTGCCATTGAATCAATCGTTCACCATGCTCGATTAGCGAATGCAAAGCGCTGACCATGCAATACGGCGAATCCTTCAGATTCGTGGCGCATCATTTTGGCGAGTATTATGACAATACGATGAACATTTTGGTGCATGGCATCGTAATGATCCGGTTGCTCACTTGAGACAGGTTACTTGTTTGGTTGGTTCCGCGCGTTGCATGGCGGCATACGTTTGGTCATGCCCTTAATAAAAGGGAGCGGATTGCTTAAAGATTAAGCAACGGGAATGGGGCATGAATCTGTGCAGCCGGTCCGCCATTGCGGCAGGCGTGGAGGCTGGCCGGGATACAGGCCGGGCGCAGCTTTAGTCGATGAAGTCCAGCGCAGCGATGACGCGGCTCAGTTGCCGCTGTGGGCCGACTTCCTTGGCCAGTGCATCGTTGTAGAACCAACAAGGGTCGGGGTCCATTATCCCGATTCGCCAATGCGAAATGCTTGGTGTACGGGACAAATCCCGTGTGAGCTATGCGTAGTCGCAAATTACTGCACGGCGCGCCATGCTGTCATCTGTGGAGATGCGCACGTCCGGCTTGACACGATTTTCTTTGAAGGCGTAGCCTAGTTTTGTGCGGTGCATTTTCTGTCACAGCACGTAAGTAATTCGCTCCTAATAAGAACTCAACAGACCGGCTCCAGGGATGTCGAAGGGCGCGGCCTTCGCCCGGGAAGACCGCCACGTGGGCCGGAATCGGGACTCTCATCCACAAGCAAGGAGAACCAACATGAGTAAGGTACTTGACGAGGTTCTGACGGCCAACACGGCCTATGCATCCAACTTCGGCGACAAGGGAAAGCTGGCCATGCCGCCGAGCCGTAGGTTCGCCATATTGACTTGCATGGACGCGCGACTCGACCCAGCCAAGTTCGCCGGTCTGGCCGAGGGCGATGCCCATGTAATCCGTAACGCCGGGGGGCGTGCGAGCGATGACGCCATACGCTCCCTGATAATCTCATACAAATTGCTGGCGACACGTGAGTGGTTCGTCGTGCATCACACCGACTGTGGCATGGAGACCTTTACGGACGAGATCATGCGCGACCTGTTGCGCCGCAGCCTCAGAACCGCGGATTTAAAGGGTGGCAAGTGGGTTGACCCGGGCATGGCGGAGGGCCGGCCCGACGGCGACTTCATCGACTGGCTGACGATCAGCAATCAGGAGGAAAGCGTGATCGCTGATGTGCGGCATATCCGCATGCACCCGCTGGTGCCTCAGGATATTCCGATATACGGATACGTCTACGACGTGAAGAGCGGCAAGCTGATGGAAGTGACGAAGGCGACCGAAGTCGGCCGAGCGATGATCGAAAGGGCGGCCTGAGGCAATTCGCATTGTGAACAGAGAGGGACGAGGGTTGTGAAAAATGGGCCGGAGCGCCGACGCGTTTCATTTCCTCCTTGGCGAATAGGACATCGAGATGTTGGTCATGCCTGAGGGAGCCGGCGCTGGCCGTTGCGCGATTTCCAACGCGCATCACTTCCTGGACGGCACCGCGCTATTTGACGAGATTCATCATCTGGACGCGTCAGGGCAGGTCAACTTTCGAGGGGCGAGCTTCCGCGCCTACGTCCCCGACAGCGACCAGTGGTACGTGGTCTGGATGATGGCAAACGTGGAAGGCTACTGTGAGTTGCGCGCTGAAGTCATCGATGGCGAGATCCGCACGACCGGTTAAGGCAGGGATCCTGGGGGTGAATTGGTGGAGCGGGGACGGTACTACGACATTTCCGCCGATGGCTACTCCTTTACCCTCGACCGGTCGTACGATGGTGGAAAGACGTGGATTCGGCCTCTTGTCTCGTATCGGGCTGCCCGTCGCAGGGCTGCGAGCTGACGCCGGCTAACAAGCGCGTGATCCTGTCGGTCTGTCCTGGCGCGCAGGTTACGCTCAGCGTGAGCGTCCGCTTTTGGGATAGCGCGACCGGCCGCTACTATCCGTTATCGGACATCGGTTCTGTTCCCTACCGGAAGATCCGCCTGGGCTCGCGGCGGTGGCGCCCAATGTCAGAATAATCCGCTAGACTTCGCTCAAGCGTCACATGGCAACATCGTAAGTCTAAAAAAACCCGCCTAACCCAATGCCCATCGAATACCTGTTGTCGCCTGACGAGACGCTCGTGCCGCCGTTGCGCGCACTGCTGCTGCTCGTGGTCGCCAACAGCGCGCCGCTTCTTGGGCATATGTTGTTCGGACAGCGATTCAGTTATCCGCTAGACGGCGGGTGGAGGTTTTTCGACGGCCGTCCATTGCTCGGCCCGTCCAAGACGCTGCGCGGCATCGCGTTGGCACTCGCCGCCACCGCGGCGGCCGCGCCCATGTTCGGGCTGCCATGGGCCCTCGGCGCTCTGCTGGCAGGGCTTTCCATGCTGGGGGATTTGACCTCAAGCTTCATCAAACGCCGTTTCGGGCTTCCTCCCAGCAGCCAGGCGCTGTTGCTCGACCAAGTGCCGGAGTCGCTGTTTCCGTTGCTAGTGTTCCGAGAACGGTTAGGCCTGGCGACCTGGGACATTGCCGTGGTGGTGTTCGCATTTTTCGTGCTGGAGCTGCTGCTCTCGCGGCTGCTGTATAGGCTGCGCCTGCGCGACTAGCCGCACCGACAGGAAGGCGCGCGACGCCTAAGCACAACGCAGCCGATGCAGCGTGATCTCTGGTGGGCAGTTGAGACGTACATCCACGATGCTGGCGCCGGCGCCGACCGAGGTGTAGCCGATCAGGCCGTGATACATCCACGGTCCCGCCACGAGCGCGCGTGGACAGTCGGCGTCGGTGATGATGGGAATACCCCCCGGCAGGCAGATCTGGCCGCCGTGGGTATGACCGCACAGCATGAGACGGAAGCCGGCGTGTGCGGCGTTGCGGTACGCCTCGGGCGTATGGGACAGCAGAAT
>DATICK010000166.1:0-6285 GCA_035456865.1 Sulfuricaulis sp. | reverse complement strand
CCGCAAGTTCGACGCGGTGCTGAATATCCTGGAACCGGTGCTAGACGTGAAAAAACCCGAGGCCGGCTTTTACCTTTGGCCGCGATTGCCGCAGGACGACGAAACCTTCACGCGCGAGCTGTATGCGCGCGAAAACGTGCTGGTGCTGCCGGGAAGTTACCTGTCGCGTGAGACCGAGGACGGCAATCCGGGCAAAAACCGCGTGCGCATGGCGCTGGTGGCGCCGTTGGCTGAGTGCATCGAAGCCGCACAGCGCATCCGAAATTATGTAGAATCGCTGAAATGAAACTGCTGAAAACAGATGAAGGGTTTCAGATAAGATACCGACTAATCAAGGAAAACTATCCATGAGCGATATTCAGTCCACCATCAACGAGGCTTTCGAGCATCGCGGCGCGATCACCCCGCGCAACGTGGACACCCACGTCAAGGACGCGGTGCACGAGGCCATCAACCTGCTGGATCCCGGAAGAGCGCGCGTGGCCGAGAAACAGAGCGGCCAATGGGTCGTTAACGAATGGCTGAAAAAAGCAGTGCTGCTCTATTTCCGCATCGAGGACAACAGTTTCATCAAGGGCGGCTACACCAACTATTACGACAAGGTGCCGTCCAAGTTCGCGGACTACAACTCCAAGAGCTTCCGCGAAGGCGGCTTCCGCGTGGTGCCGCCGGCAGCGATACGCAAAGGCGCCTATATCGCGCCGAGCGTGGTGCTCATGCCTTCGTACGTGAACATCGGCGGCTACGTAGACGAAGGCACCATGGTAGACACCTGGGCCACGGTCGGCTCCTGCGCCCAGATCGGCAAAAACGTGCACCTCTCGGGCGGTGTCGGCATCGGCGGAGTGCTCGAGCCGGTGCAGGCGGCGCCGACTATTATCGAGGACAACTGCTTCATCGGCGCGCGTTCGGAGGTGGTCGAGGGCGTGATCGTGGAGGAAGGCTCGGTGATCTCCATGGGCGTTTATATCGGCCAGAGCACCAAGATCTATAACCGCCTGACGGGCGAAGTCAGCTACGGGCGCATCCCCAAGGGCTCGGTAGTGGTTTCCGGCAATCTGCCCTCTTCAGACGGCAAGTACAGTCTCTACTGCGCCGTGATCGTGAAGCAGGTGGATGAGAAGACGCGCGCCAAGGTCGGCATCAATGAACTGTTGCGTGATATTTGATCGTTCCAGTTACTGCAATACTTATCAATTGTTTTTCAAACACTTATAATGAATGTCTGACAAAACGCTGGAGCTTGCCAAGCAGCTGATCGAACGACCGTCGCAGACGCCACGGGACGAAGGCTGTCAGGAACTCATGATCGCGCGCCTGACACCGCTCGGCTTCAAGGCCGAACGGCTTCGCTTCGGCGACGTGGACAACTTATGGGCGACTCGCGGCACGGCCAAGCCGCTGGTAGTGTTTGCCGGCCATACCGACGTCGTACCCTCCGGCCCGCGCGAGGCCTGGAAGAGCGACCCTTTCAAGCCCGAGGTCCGTGACGGCCAGCTCTACGGGCGCGGCGCCGCCGACATGAAATCATCGCTGGCGGCGTTTATCACCGCCATCGAGGATTTTCTGGTCAAACACCCTCAGCACAAGGGTTCCATTGGCCTGCTCATCACCTCCGATGAGGAAGGCCCCGCACTCCATGGCACGGTCAAGGTCATGGAATGGCTTGGCAAACACGGGATCAAGATTGACCACTGCGTCGTCGGTGAACCGTCCTGCGTCCAGACCCTGGGCGATACCATCAAAATTGGCCGGCGCGGCTCGCTCACCGGGCGCATGTTCGTGCATGGCAAGCAAGGGCATGTTGCTTACCCGCAGCTGGCAAATAATCCCATTCACCGGCTGGCACCGGCGCTGGCGGAGCTGACCGCGACCGAGTGGGACCAGGGCAACGCCGATTTCCCACCGACCAGCTTCCAGATCTCGAATATCCACGGCGGGACCGGTGCCGAGAACGTCATCCCGGGCCGGCTCGAGCTGGTGTTCAATTTCCGCTTCTCGACCGCGGTGACCGACGCCGATCTGCGTCACCGGGTTGAGGAAATCCTCCAGCGCCACGGGATAAATCACCAGACCCAGTGGATTCTGTCCGGGCATCCGTTCCTGACCCGGGGAACCGCATTGATCGATTCCGTGCGCCGGGCCGTGAAGGAGGAGCTGGGTGTGGAAGCCAACCCGTCAACGTCAGGCGGAACCTCGGACGGTCGTTTTATCGCGCCCACGGGGACCGAGGTGGTCGAGCTTGGCCCCCTCAACCGAACCATCCACCAGATCGATGAATGCATTGCCGTGGACGATTTGGGCCGCCTGTCGCGCGTATACCGCCGAATACTAGAAAATCTCCTCGTCTGACCAGAATAAATATATACCTTGAGAATCATAGCTATAAATGTATTTTCTGGTCTATATTCTAGGTTATGTCCGGTGTACTTTGCTTGGCCCCTGAAACCGTTCACACAGGCGAAGAACGCTATACTTTGAAAAAACCAAAGCGCCACGAATCGGCGACCGACACAGACTAAGGATTGGGTTGTACCCATGCATGACGTAATGATTTTTAACGCCGCCCTTGCTGTCATCGGCCCGATACCCCGAACTGCCCACGTCCTTACCCGGAACACCAGGGAACGAACGCATGAATGACCTGCAGATGGTCGGCCTGACCGATCCCGGCCGGGTGCGCAACCAGAACGAGGACAGCATCGCTCATATTCCCGAGGCGGGTTTGGTGGTGGTTGCCGACGGCATGGGCGGCCATCAGGCGGGTGAGGTGGCCAGCAAGCTGGCGGTGGACGTGATTACCCGCCATATCATCGGCACCCTGGCCGAGGCCGGCACGACCGGTAATGGCACCTTCGAAAGCAAAATGATCGGCGATGCCATTCAGCTCGCGAACCGCGCTATCTACGAGCTCGCCCGTCAGCAGCCGGAATACGCGGGCATGGGCTCGACCGTGGTTGTCACGGTCTTTCATGGCGGGAAACTGTGGGTCGGTCACGTGGGTGACTCGCGTCTCTACCGCTTTCGCAGCGGCTTGCTGGAGCAGATCACCATGGATCATTCGGTCGTGCAGGAGCTGGTCAGCCGCGGTCTGGTGACCGCCGAGGAAGCACGGCTGTCGGTGAACAAGAACCTGGTGACGCGCGCCTTGGGCGTGGATGCCGCCGTGGTGCCCGACGTCGGCGAACAGACACTGAACGACGAAGACATCTATCTGCTCTGTTCGGACGGCCTGAATGACGTCCTGGCCGACGGCGACATTGAAATGTTGCTCATCGAGTATGGGCGCAATCTCGAAGCCGCGGCGCGCCGCATGGTGGACATCGCCAACGAACGCGGCGGGCCGGACAATATATCGGTGATCCTGGTGCGCGCCAATCACGGCTTCGCGCGCGACCAGGAAACTTTACAGAAACTGCGTGCTCAGGTTTAACTTACGAATTACTGTTTTTTTGCTGACGATAACGGGACCGGGGAAATAAAATGGCCAAGATCATCATCAAGTTCAACAACGAGGTCATCGACCATATCGACCTCAGACAGGGCGACATGAAAATCGGCCGCAAGCCGGGTTGCGAAATCATGATCGACAACCTGGCCATCAGCGGCGAGCATGCCAACATCTTCACCGTGGGTGAAGATTCGTTCATCCAGGACATGGGCAGCACCAACGGAACGTTCATCAATAACAAAAAGATCACCAAGCATCACCTGAAAAACGGCGATGCCGTCGTTATTGGCAAACACACGCTGGTTTATCTGACCGATTCGGCGCGCGCCAGGGATCCGGAAGATTTCGCCAAAACCGTCATCATCAGTCCCGCCGCACGCGAATCCGTGGAAACCCGACCCGCACCCACGCCCGCAACGCCGGTGACAGGCGAACCGCCGGCCATCACGGTGGAAACGCTGAAAAAGGACGCGCCGCCATTCAGGGTGGATCGGCACGGCGCCCTGTTCGTGCTGAGCGGCGTGAACAGCGGCAAACGCATTGAACTCATGAAAAAAATCACCAACCTCGGCCGCACCGGCAAACGCGCCGGCGTCATCGCCCAGATCGGCGACGGTTATTTGCTCACCCCGGGCGATGACGAGAGTCCGATCCTGAACGGAAAACCAATTTCGAAGGAAGGATCGAGGCTCAAGAACGGCGATCTGATCGAGGTCGCCGGTACGCGCTTGCAGTTCTATCTGAAGTAATTCAGTCCAGCAGCTCCAACGCCTCCGTCAAACGCCGCACCGGCAGCAAGTCGATACCGGCATCGCCCTTTTTCGGCATGTTGGCGGCCGGCACCAGCGCGCGCTTGAAACCGAGCTTGGCCGCCTCGCGGATGCGTTCCTGTCCGCGCTGCACCGGTCGCACCTCGCCCGCCAAACCCACCTCGCCGAAGGCCACCAGGTCTTTCCCCAGCGGCCGGTTGCGCAGGCTGGACATCGTCGCTGCCAGGATCGCCAGGTCCGCCGCGGTTTCCATCACACGCACGCCGCCAACGACATTCACGAACACATCCTGATCGTAAGTCGCGATACCGGCGTGGCGGTGCAGCACCGCGAGCAGCATCGCCAGGCGGTTGGTGTCGAGCCCCACGCACACACGCCGTGGATTGGCCAAATGACTCTGGTCCACCAGCGCCTGGACTTCCACCAGCAATGGACGCGTACCCTCCTGGGTGGCCAGCACGATGCTGCCCGGCACCGCATCGCCCTGCCGACTGAGAAACATCGAGGACGGGTTGCCCACTTCGCGCAGTCCGGTCTCGGTCATGGCGAACACGCCGATCTCGTTGACCGCGCCAAAGCGATTCTTGATCGCACGGATGATGCGGAATGCGCTGCCGGTATCACCCTCGAAATACAGCACCGTGTCCACCATGTGTTCGAGCACGCGCGGACCGGCCAAGGTGCCCTCCTTGGTGACATGGCCAACGAGGAATAGCGCGGTACCGGTCTGCTTGGCAAAGCGCACGAGCTGGGCGGCGGATTCGCGCACCTGGGCGACACTGCCTGGGGCCGACTGGAGAATTTCGGTGTACATAGTCTGGATGGAATCCACGACGATGACCTGCGGACGCTCGTCCTGCGCGCAGGCGATGATCTTTTCCACCTGATTCTCCGTGAGCAGCCGCAAGCGATCGCCCTTGAGCCCGAGACGCCGCGCACGCAACGCGATCTGGTCCGACGATTCCTCGCCGCTGACGTAGAGTACCTGGGCCGCATCGCCGATCGTGGCCAATGCCTGGATCAGCAAGGTCGATTTGCCGATACCCGGGTCACCGCCGATCAGCACCACCGATCCGACGACGAGCCCGCCGCCCAATACGCGATCGAGCTCACTGACACCGGTCGGGATGCGCGCGATATTTTCCGCCGCGACCTCGGCCAGATAGCGCGCCGGCACCGGCTCGCCGTACTGGCGTCCGGCGCGCGCGTGGGAGGCGGGAGTCACCGCGGTTTCGTAGAGAGAATTCCAGGCGCTGCAAGACGGGCACTGGCCGACCCATTTGGGCGTGCTCGCGCCGCACTCGTTGCAGGTGAAAACCGATTTTGTCTTGGCCTTTTGCATAAATTGAATAAACAGGATTATTGATCCGGCACGAATGTTATTGAAACCAAGGCCGTTTGTGCAAATGGATCTCTTTGCGTCTTCGTGGCGCCGAATCAATAATCAAAACTCTTAAGATTGCTTGTTATTGCGGCGGCAAGGCGTCTTGCGTTCAAGACTGGGTCCTGTTCCATTGGGGAATCGGCACTTCAAATGGATTGATGCCGCCGCAATAACAGGATTACCGTGATTAACTGCATGGCTGAGAATTCTAATCATGCCTTAATCCTGTCTATGGTGTTCAATCCTGATATTCCAGTAAATTTTTTTATTGATTGATCGCCACCCGTGGAATGCGTTCGGTCACGTGGCACATGAGTTCGTAGGCGATCGTGCCGGCATTCTTGGCCACATCCTCGATCGGCAGTCCCTGGCCCCACAGCACCACCGGGTCGCCGACTTTCGCCTGCGGCTGCGTGCTCAGGTCGAGCGTGATCATATCCATGGAAACCCGGCCGATCAGCGGCACGCGCTTGCCATTCACCAGTACCGGGGTGCCGGAGGGGGCATGACGCGGATAGCCGTCTCCATACCCGATCGCTGCCACGCCCACCGGCATGTCTTCCGGGCAGCGCCAATCGCCGCCATACCCGATCGCGTCGCCCTTGCATCGCGGGTGCACGGCAATCAGCGCCGTCTGCAGTGTCATGACCGGCTTGAGGTCCAGTTGGGCGGCGCTCATC
>DATICK010000165.1:0-8393 GCA_035456865.1 Sulfuricaulis sp. | reverse complement strand
TGGCTGGCGCTCATGCCGTAGTACGCAGGCGGCACCGGGTTGCCTTGCACATCGGCAAAGCTGTCAGTGTAAACGAGGCGCGAAGGCGCCACGATTTCGCGATAGATGCCAATGCCCCAGATCTCGCGGCCCTCCGGCATCCGCATGCAGTAATGAAACTTGCCGCCCAGACGCAAGTCGACCTTGCAGGAAGGCGTGGTGCAGCCCTTCGGCGCCCACCAGCGCATCAGGTGCCCGGGGTTCGTCCACGCCTTGAACACCAGTTCGCGCGGCGCGTCAATGATGCGCACGATGACGAGCGAACCATCAAGCGACTCGACGAACTGCTGCAATTGTGAAGCGAGGCTGGTCCAGCCGGCCGCAAAATTCCGGCGCGCCAGATCCGGATATTTCTCCGGCTGGAAGGTTTCCAGGCCGGCGTGGGTCAATTTCAAGCGCGTCTTTTTACCCTCGGCAAACAGCTCAAACGTCACCAATGATTCGCCGGGGAATCCGCCGTATTTCCAGCTGTAGGCGATTTTTTTGCCGGACACCACCTCGGTCACCTTCCAGATATGGGGAAAATCTTTTCCGTTGTGGTGCACGTTGAATTCAGTCTGAAACCCGACTTCAGGCACGAATGATTTCAATTGTCCCATATACCATTGCTTCATCTGATCCAGTTCCGTGATGGCTTTCCAAACCACCTGAACAGGCGTATCGAAAGTCCGTTCGATGACAAATGGCATTTGCGCCAGATATTCTGCGAAGCGTCCGAGGGTCTGCTTGCCACCCTCGATCGCGTTGTATTCCTTGACCACATGGTCGCGGTCCGCCGCCGAGGGGAAGAGCATGTGTATGGTCACCCGGGTCTTGTCGCCCAGCGATTCGAAGGTCCACGTCGCCGTGAAATGCGCGCCGCGACCGCCCTGCTTCCCGCCGCCATGCGAGTACACAATGCGCTCGGGCTTCACGACCTCCTTGAACACGCTGCTGTTGGGATAGTCGGTGCCGTCGGGCCCGTGCATGACATGCTTCCACACGCCTCCCGGCCGCACGTCCATTTTTTCAATGGTGGTGGTGAAGCCTTTCGGCCCCCACCAGTTCACCACGTGCCTGGGATCGGTCCATGCCTGCCACATCAGCTCGCGCGGCGCATCGAAGGTGCGCGTGATGACGATCTCGCGATCCGCTGTTTCCTCGATAGAACTATTTCTTTTTGCGTCCATGTTTCTTCTCCTTGCTCTGCAGTTCTTTCAGATAATCGTCCAGACGATCCAGGCTCTGCTCCCAGAAGCGCCGGTAGTGCTCCACCCAGTCGGACACTTCGCGCAGCGGCGTCGCCTCGAGCCGGCACGGCCGCCACTGCGCGTCGCGGCCGCGCCGGATCAGGCCGGCGCGCTCCAGCACGTTGAGGTGCTTGGTCACGGCGGGAAGACTCATTTCAAACGGCTCGGCGAGTTCCGTGACCGACAGTTCGCCCGAGGCCAGGCGCGCCAGGATGGCGCGGCGCGTCGGGTCGGCGAGTGCAGAGAAAGTGGCGCTGAGTTGGTCGGAAGGCATAGAGGGTAGCTCGCTTCTTTATTTAACCTTATGGTTAAATACACCTCGCCAGCGATCTTGTCAAGAACCAAACAAAAACCTCCTGTCATCACGTTGAATTTCCGTTAGGGACAAAATATGTGTGGGATCGTAGAAGGCGATTCACGGCGCGCGATGCTGTACCGCGAGCGCATATTTTCACGCAGATATGCATTTTTTTCCGGCTAACCATCGAGTTCCTTCCGTTAAGGCTCCCTTAAGGCACGGAGAATAGCGTGCACCACGTGTTCAACACTTTCAGGAGCATTCACGATGCGCGTATTCCCCATGCTTCAGGCGGTCACCGCCGCCATCGCGTTATTCGTCACCGGCTTCGCCAGCGCCGAGACGCCGGCGGATTTCCTGCGGACATTCGAAGCGTCGGCAAAACAGGACACCGCCGGATTCGCGGGATTTTCCACCCAGCGCGGCGAAGCCTTCTTTAAAAGCGCCCATGGCCGGGAGTGGAGTTGCGCCGCCTGTCACACGCAGAACCCGATGGCGGCGGGCAAGCATGCCAAGACCAACAAGCCGATTGCGCCACTGGCGCCGGCGGCCAACGCCGAGCGCTTTGCCAAGCCCGACAAGGTCGAGAAGTGGTTCAAGCGCAACTGCAACGATGTCCTTGGCCGCGCCTGCACGCCGTTGGAGAAAGGCGATGTCCTCAGCTATCTCATGTCTCTC
Source organism: Sulfuricaulis sp. (assembly GCA_035456865.1). Classification (GTDB taxonomy): domain Bacteria; phylum Pseudomonadota; class Gammaproteobacteria; order Acidiferrobacterales; family Sulfurifustaceae; genus Sulfuricaulis. Next base: position 6,149 of record DATICK010000165.1, on the reverse strand, counting down.
GGGAAATAGGAGGTTGTGATGAAAATTTCAAAGCGTTCGATTTTTTGTGCGTTCCTGGCAGCCGGCCTGTGCTGGGCCGGCATGGCATCGGCCGACGATCATTTTTATACGGCGACCGACCCATCTTGGAAGAGCGAATGCGGCAGTTGCCACATCGCTTATCCACCTCAATTGTTGCCGGGCAGTTCGTGGCGCGCGCTGATGTCCGGTCTCGACAAGCATTTCGGTAGCGACGCCAGCCTCGACCCGCAAACCGCTGCCGGAATCTCAGCGTTTCTGGAAAAGAACGCGGGGCGGGATCGTTCATTCTCACGGACGCCGGCCTTGCGCATTACCGAGACGCGCTGGTTCGTGCACGAGCACGACGAAGTACCGGATCGTGCCTGGAAGAATCCGCAGGTTAAGAGCGCGTCCAACTGCACGGCCTGCCATGTCGATGGCGATAAAGGCGATTTCGACGAACACAACATCCGCATTCCCAAGTGAAGGAGGTCAACATGACAACACGCATACTGGTCTGGGACGTTCCCACCCGAGTTTTTCACTGGCTGCTGGCCGGGTCATTTGCCGGCGCATTCCTGACAGCGGAGTCGGAGATGTTCCGCGATGTGCACGTGCTGCTGGGCTACACGATGCTCGGACTGATTGGTTTCCGTCTCGTGTGGGGTCTGATAGGCACGCGCTATGCGCGCTTCAGCTCCTTCCTGTTCGGCCCCTCCAAAGTCGCGGCGTATCTCAAGTCGCTGTTGACCGGTTCGCCGCAGCACTACGTGGGCCACAACCCCGCCGGCAGCTGGGCCATCTACGGACTCTTGCTGCTGGGCCTGCTCTCCGGCGCCACCGGCTACGCGGTCTATAACCAGACCGGCGGCGAGTGGCTCGAGGAACTGCACGAGGCCGCCGCCAACACGATGCTGGCGCTGGTCGTGGTGCATGTGGCCGGGGTGCTGGTCAGCAGCCTGCTGCACCGGGAGAACCTGGTGCGCGCCATGATCTACGGCTACAAGAAGGGCGAAGCCGGTCAGGGCGTGCGGCGTGCGCACTGGCTGATCGGCATCAGCCTGCTGACGGGTGCGGTCGCGCTCTGGAGTGTCATAAGATAGCGGCATGCGCATACTGCTGGTCGAGGACGACAAGCTTCTCGGTGATGGCATTCAGGCGGGACTGATGCAGGCCGGCTTTGCCGTCGATTGGGTGCAGGACGGCGCACTAGGTGCCACGGCGCTCGAAACCGGGTCGTATGCGGCGGTCGTTCTCGATCTCGGACTGCCAAAACTGTCGGGGCTGGAGCTGCTGCGACGTCTGCGCGCCATGAGCAATGCGGTCCCGGTACTCATCCTGACGGCGCGCGATGCAATCGACGATCGCGTCAAGGGCCTGGACAGCGGCGCGGATGATTATGTGGTGAAGCCGTTCGATCTCAACGAGCTGGCGGCGCGCCTGCGCGCCCTGACACGACGCGGCCAGGGCGAAGCGGCCTCGATTCTGCGCGTGCATGGGTTAGAGCTGAATCCGGCCGAACACCGCGCACAGTTTCGGGGAAAGCCCGTCGAGCTCTCCGCGCGCGAATTCTCGCTGCTGCATGAACTGATGCTCAATGCCGGGCGCGTGCTGTCGCGCGAGCAGCTGGAACAGCGGCTGTACGCCTGGGGCGAGGAGGTTGAAAGCAACGCAATCGAGGTCCATGTCCACCACCTGCGTCGCAAACTGGCACCGGAACTGGTGCGCACGATTCGTGGCGTGGGTTACATGATGCCGCGAGGCACGGATGGCTGAACCCCGCGCCGGCCATTCCATCAAGCGCCGCCTGCTGGTCGTCCTCCTGCTGACGACCCTCCTGGCCTGGGTTGCCACGCTGCTCTTCAGTTATCGCGATACGCTTCATGAGCTGGATGAGTTGCTCGACGCTCACCTCGCCCAGTCGACCTCGCTGCTGATCGCCCAGATCGGCCATGAGGCGGAGGGCATCGACACCGAGCACGCGCCGCCGCTCCACCGTTACAGCCGCAAGGTGGCATTCCAGGTATGGGAAAAGGGAAATCAGTTGGTGCTGCATTCCGCCAGCGCGCCGAACGTGCCGCTGTCATCACGAAGCGAGGGTTTCAGCGACAGCGTCATTGCCGGAAAGAAATGGCGCGTCTTCAGTGCCTGGGATGAGTCGCAGCACTTCCTCGTTCAGGTCGGCGAACAGCGCGAGGTGCGCGATGATCTGGCAGAAACCATCGCTGAGAACCTGCTGCGTCCGCTGCTGGTCACACTGCCGGTGCTCGGGATCCTCATCTGGTTCGGCGTCGCCGCCAGTCTGCGGCCGCTCAAAACACTGAGCAGCCAGGTTGCGGAACGCCGTCCGGAAAATCTCGCGCCCCTGGAAGCCGCCGTGGTCCCGGCCGAGGTATTACCGCTGGTGCAGGGGCTCAACCGCCTGTTTGCACGGGTGCGCGATTCGCTCGACAACGAACGACGTTTCACATCCGATGCCGCACACGAGCTGCGCACACCGCTGGCCGCCATCAAGACGCAGGCGCAAGTCGCGCGCGCGGCCACGGCCGATGCGGAGCGCCAACATGCGCTGGATAACGTTCTGGTGGGTTGCGACCGCGCCGCGCACCTGGTTGAGCAACTGCTGACGCTCGCGCGGCTGGAACCGGAAAACATCAGCCGCCGCGATCCGTGCGACCTGCATGCACTCGCTGTCGCTGTCGTCACCGATCTGGCGCCGGCCGCCATTGAAAAGAACATCGACCTGCAACTGGCGGAAGGCGAGGAGGTCCGCGCGCCCGGCGAGTCTGCCCTGGTCGGGATCCTCATGCGCAATCTTATCGACAATGCGATCCGCTACAGCCCGCCCGGGGGCTTGGTGCGGGTGATGGTCGCGAAAACCGCGGACGGCGCGGTGTTTTCCGTCGTCGATCAGGGCCCGGGAATTCCCGCGGAGGCGCAGGCGCTTGTTTGGGAGCGCTTCTATCGCGTGCTCGGCTCCAACGAATCCGGCAGCGGTCTTGGTCTCTCCATCGTCAAACGCATTGCCGACCTTCACGGCGCCAAGTCCACGATTTCCCAAGGCGACGGCGGCAAGGGGCTGCGCGTATCAGTCACTTTTCCGGACTGAGCATTAGCCTTGACCCCTTTATTACCTTTTTGCCCGGGATCGGGTGACGTGGTTCGGATCGTGAGATCAAATAAAAAGGCCCGGCGTGAGCGGGCCTTGGGTGTTTAGCAGCTCAATGAGATGCGCGGAGCCTGAAAATCAGATCACTCCGGCTCCTTTAACCAGCAGGTCACTGCGCGGGAAACGTGTCAACACCACCACCCGCGGCGGCCGGCCGCCAATCGTGACCTCCGAGAATGTCAGTTCGTCGCCCGGTTCGTCGGGCGATTCGGCCTTGACGTTCATGCGATTGATGCGCAGACGGACGGTCTCGCGCTTCACGTAGCGCTCAGGGTCGGCGAGCACCGCGCTGATGCCGGCGAGATAATCGTCGAGCACCGTGGCTTCGCCGCGGCTCAGGGCGAGCGCCTCCTGCTCGTGCATGAGACGCGTGCGAAGTTTGGCGATCTCGTCGTCGACCTGCGCGTTCGATTCGTAGTACAGCGAGTCCATCGCGCTGCGCTTCTGCATCAGGCCGCGCAGTCGCAGCTCCAGTATTTGCTTGTCGTGCTCGCGGCCGTGCGCGCGGCTCTGGTGCTCGACGATCTGCTCGAGCGCCTCGCCGATCAGGAACCCGAAGCCGCGCTGCTCGATGTTCTCGCGCAGCTGCTGCTCGTTGTCGCAGGCGCCGAACAGCCGGTAGTCGGAGAAGCTGATCACGGTCTGCGGCACGTCGCGCTGGATCACCTCGCCGTTCATCGCCATGCCGAAGGTACGCCGCTCGTGGCGGGTCACACCCAGTCCGATGTAAACCTCTTCCTTCAGCGGATGGTCGTGGAAATACGCGCGCACTCCGGGGTCGTCGCTGAAGAACCGCTGCAAATCCGCGGCAGATGCAAACAGGGTGCGCACCAGCGGATCGCCAACCCAGCGGCGGGCGCTGAACTCGACCGGCGCCGCCAGCCATTGGCCACAGTCAATGAAGTAGGCGATGGTCCGCTCTACCGCCGGCGTCAGTTTGCGGGCGTAGTTGAGGACCGCGCGCAGGCGCGGATCGACGCCGTCGACCACCTGTTCAATCGCCCGCTGCAGCAGCGCCGGATCACAGCGTGGCGCGGTCGCGGAATCTCCGCTGCCGGCCAGCCGCGCCAGCCAGGCGCGGGCTTTGGAGGCGAATGTTGGATGCGGATTCATGCTGGAGCCGCCCCCGGGTGATAGCGGATGCCACGCTCGGCACCGCTGAGGAAATCATAATGGTGATGCCGAAGAGACAGGAAATTCAACGTCCCTTCCCGTTCCAATCTAGCCATCAAGCGGTGGCGGGTCAACGCAACGGAGAACGATCCACCGAAGCCGACCCCACAGGCCTCGCAAAAAATACGGCCCCTCGCCCCGGTATAACGGCTGTCTATACTTTCTCATTAGCGAATCATCGGTATAGGGAGGCAGCTTGAAACATCGAATAGGGCTCGTTCTCGGGTTGATCACACTGGGGCTGTTGGCCGGCTGTGCCAGCAGCGGGCCGACGCGGGACATCAACAACCCGACCAATTCACTGGTCTTCGGCTACGTCGACATGGCCGATGCGCCCACCAGCATCAACTCCGCCTGGATTACGCAGGTCGCGCCGCCGTCCGACACGCCCTACTGGGGCCTCGGTGTCTCGAAGGGTCTGTTCTACAACTCTTACCTGCCGCCCGGCTCGTATCAGCTGTCCAAGCTTGGTGGTTCGGGCTTCTTCGCCGGCCAGCACGAGTACGGTTTCCCCCGGCAGGGCAACCGGACCGCGCTGCGCATCAACAAGCCCGGCATCTATTTCCTCGGGTCCTTTAAATACAAGAAGGCGAAGAGCGGCATGTTCGAGCAGGGCAAGTTCAATATCGAGAAGATCAACAAGCCGACGGAAGCCGAGCTGCTGAAGCGCATACTCGACGAGGACAGCGAGATCAGGGACTCGGCCTGGGGCAACAAGATTCGCGCGCGCCTGGCGCAGCTCAAGTCATGATCCTCCGTCACCTGACACTCGCCCACGCCCGACTCGCGGCAAGCCTGCTGCTCATCGGCGCGCTCAGCGCCTGCGTGGGCGCGGCGCGTGAGCCGGTGGACAGCCTGTCCGGCCTCGGCGGCGGCGAGACGGTCGTCGTCGGGCGCATCGAGCTCGTCCCGCCGTTGCGCAAGGACGAACAGAAACTCAAGGGGCTGAACTCAAGCAGCTTCGAGAACAAAGTCTTTCTGCTTGCGGATGAGCATTATCGGGTACTGACGGACGAGCCGGGAATGAGCGACTACGCCGGGCGGATCGAGGCGATACTCGGCAAGAACTTTTTTGTGCGCAGTAACAACAAGCCGTTTTTCATTCTCGGCGGCATGATGTATCTGGACCTCGGTGGCCAGGAGACGAACCGGGCCTATTTCCCCGGCGGGTTGAAGGTTTCCCTCAAGCCGGGGGACAAGGCGGTCTATGTCGGCACGGTTCGATATCACCGCAACGAGTTCTTCGAAGTCACGAAGGCCGCCATCGTCGACGACTATGATCGCGCCAACGCCGAGTTCAAAAAGAAGTTCGGGACGAAGACTCCCCTGCGCAAGGCTTTGTTGACGCCGGTCAAGTAGACATATTCACACCGCCAATACGCGCGGGTGGAACCGAAAGAGGAAAACTCATGCCGGATTTACTATTGTGGGTGGCGGCGCTATTCGCCATCGTGGGTGTGGCCATGTTTATCGCGGCGGGAGCGGCACTGCGGCAGTGGCGCCCTTTGCGCATGAGCCTGCGCTTGTTGTGGGCGCTGATGTTTCTCGCGGCCGGGGCGGCGTGCGGCGCTGTCGCCCTGGGTGTCCAGGGTTATCGCGCGCTGACGCACGAGGAAGTCGCCGCAGTGGTACGCACCGAACCCCTCGGCCCAAATCGCTTCCAGGCGCAATTCCGCTTCCCCGACGGACGCGAAGTTTCATACACGCTCACCGGCGATCAGTTGTATGTGGATGCGCGCATCCTGAAATGGCATCCGTGGGCCAACGTTCTCGGGCTGCACACGGTTTATGAACTCGATCGCGTCAG
>DATICK010000164.1:0-4732 GCA_035456865.1 Sulfuricaulis sp. | reverse complement strand
ACACCACCTTGTCCTTGTGCGCCATCATGGCCGCCAGGTCGAGAGAGAGTTCCTTGAACCTGAGGCCGTGCGCGGGGCCGTGATCGCGCGCCAGGAGATAAAGCTCAGAGGTCTCCAGCAGCGCCTTGGAGGGAATGCAACCGGCATTGAGGCAGGTGCCGCCGAGGGCCGGACCACCCTGAGTGTCGCGCCAATCGTCCACGCAGGCCACCTTCAGGCCGAGCTGGGCCGCCCGGATCGCCGCCGTGTAGCCCGCCGGTCCGGCGCCGATCACCACCACATCGAAACGCTCGCTCATGGTCACACTTCCAGCAGCAGCCGCGCCGGTTCTTCCAGCAGTTCCTTGATCATCACCAGAAACTGCACCGCCTCGCGCCCGTCAATCAGGCGGTGATCGTAGGACAGCGCGAGATACATGATCGGCCTGACCACGACCTGGCCCTTTTCCGCCACCGGTCGTTCCTGGATCTTGTGCATGCCGAGGATCGCGGCCTGCGGCGGGTTCAGGATCGGCGTGGACAGCAGCGAACCGAACACCCCACCGTTGGTGATCGTAAACGTACCGCCGGTTATTTCTTCGAGCGTCAGCCGCCCATTCTGCGCGCGTTCGCCGAAGTCGCGTATGCGCGATTCGATCTCGGCCATCGTAAGCCGGTCAGCATCGCGCAGCACCGGCACAACCAGCCCGCGCGGCGTGCCGACCGCGATGCCAATGTCGTAGAAGCCGTGGTAGACGATGTCGTGGCCGTCGATCGAAGCGTTGACCTCGGGAAAATGCCGCAGCGCCTCGATCGCGGCCTTCACGAAAAACGACATGAAACCGAGACGCACACCGTGTTCCTGCTCGAAGCGCTCGCGATGGCGCGCGCGCAGCTCCATCACCGGCTGCATGTTCACCTCGTTGAACGTCGTCAGAATCGCCGCCGTGCGCTGCGCCTCGACCAGCCGTTCGGCGACGCGCGCGCGCAGCCGCGTCATGGGCACGCGCCGTTCGGGACGGTCACCAGCCTCCACCGGCTGCAACCTGGAGGGCTTCGTAGTTACGGCGGACTCCGATTTCGGCTTGGCTGCCATCGGCGTGCGGTCGTTGATGCGCGTCATCCCTGGCGAACGCACCGCGGGGGCGCTGCGTGCGTCCAATTTTGCTTCAGGCAAAATTGTCATGTCGAGCTGCTTTAGTACGTCTTCCTTGAGTACTCGCCCGCTCTTGCCACTGCCTGACAGCTGGCGCGCATCCAGTCCGTGTTCGTCCATTAATCGTTTCGCGGCGGGCATGACAATCGTCGCTTTCGGGCTGGGCTCGCTCGCGACCGGTGACGGTTTCGGGGCCATCGTGGCGGATTTATCCAAACGTCCCACCACCTCGCCGGATTTCACGGTGCTGCCGGCCGGCATGGTGATCTCGGTCAGTACGCCGTCCACGGGCGCCGGGACTTCGAAAACCACCTTGTCAGTCTCGACCTCGGCGAGCAGCTCGCCGCGCGCCACCAACTCACCCGGTTGTTTGTGCCAGGTCAGGATCGTTCCTTCGGTCACCGATTCCGGAAAAACCGGAACCGTGATGTTCGTGCTCATCGTTTTCCATCCTCTCCTTGCGCCGAATCACTTGCCACCGGTCCCAGAGCTTGATCGAGCAGCTCGTTCAGCTGGCTGATGTGCAACGGATAGCTGCCCACGGCCGGCGCCGCGGATGTCGGCCGGCCGGTGTATTCGAGCGTCGCACTCTTCGGGATTGAGCGCCACAGACGATGCTGGGTCTGGTACCAGGCTCCCTTGTTGCGTGTCTCTTCCTGGCACCAGATGAAACGGTGCGCAGCGGGATAACGCTGAAATGCCTGTTTCAATTCCTCCTCCGGAAACGGATAGAGCTGTTCAATTCGCAGTATCGCGACGTCGCGTCGTTCCAGTTTCTGCCGCCGCTCGACAAGATCATAATAGACCTTGCCACTGCACAGGACGACCTCCTTCACGGCGGCATCTTCAAGCGCCTCGGTCTCGAACAACACCGGCCGGAAGCGACCGAGTGTCAAATCCTCGAGGCTGCTCACCGAAAGCCGATGGCGCAGCAGGCTTTTCGGCGTCATGACCACCAGCGGCTTGCGGCACGACCACAGCATCTGGCGGCGCAACAGATGAAAAAGCTGTGCCGGCGTCGTCGGCACGCACACGAACATATTCTGCTGGGCGCACAGCTGAAGATAGCGTTCGAGCCGCCCCGAGGAATGTTCCGGGCCCTGGCCTTCGTAGCCGTGTGGCAGGAACAGCGTGAGGCCGCATAAGCGGTTCCATTTCTGTTCGCCCGAGCTTATGAACTGGTCGATCACCACCTGCGCGTTGTTGGCGAAATCGCCGAACTGGGCCTCCCAGATGGTGAGCGTCTTGGGATCGGCCGTGGCATAGCCGTACTCGAAGGCGAGCACGGCTTCTTCCGAAAGCGGCGAGTTGATGACGATGAAGCGCGGCTGACCTTCGTAAAGATTGCGCAGCGGCAAATAGCCCGTGCCGTCCTTCTGGTTGTATACCACCGCATGGCGGTGAAAAAACGTGCCGCGCCCTGAATCCTGTCCCGAAAGTCGCACACCGTAACCGTCCTTGAGCAGTGTCGCGTAGGCGAGGTTCTCGGCGAAGCCCCAGTCCACTGGCAGCGCGCCGGCGGCCATCTTGCGCCGCGCCTCGTAGATCTTGGTGACCTGGGGGTGAAGCTCCAGACCTTCCGGAATGTGCAACATCTGCTCGGTAAGGCCGCGGACCGTGTCGAGGGTCACGCGCGTGTCGGTGCCGGGCTCACAGCGCCCGGCCACGTACGGGCTCCAGTCCGTACTGTAGGCGTATTCCGCCTTTTCCCGCGGCAGGATCCGCGGCGCAACGCATACGCCGGATTCCAGTTGCTGCTGATATTCCCGCCCGACTTCCGCGGCCTCGTCGGCGGTGGCGATCCGCGCCTGCGCCAGGCGCTGCGCGTAAAGCGCGAGCGTGGTCGGCAACGCGCGGATGCGCTGGTACATGAGCGGCTGTGTCACGGTCGGCTCGTCGGCCTCGGAATGACCGTGGCGACGATAACAGTAAAGATCGATCACCACGTCCTTATGGAACGTCATGCGATAGTCGAAAGCTATCTGGGTAACGAACAGTACCGCTTCGGGGTCGTCGCCGTTCACATGAAAGATCGGCGCGCCGACAACCTTGGCAATATCGCTGCAATAGAGCGTCGAGCGCGCGTCCTGCTGATGGCTGGTGGTGAATCCGATCTGGTTGTTGAGCACAATGTGCACCGTGCCCTTGGTCGAGTAGCCGCGCGACTGCGACATGTTGAACGTCTCCATCACCACGCCCTGGCCGGCAAACGCGGCGTCGCCGTGAATCACGACGGGCAACACCCGGTTTCCGAGCCGGTCGCGACGCCGTTCCTGGCGCGCGCGCACCGAGCCCTGCACCACCGGCCCGACGATTTCGAGATGCGAGGGGTTGAAAGCAAGCGCCACGTGCACGGGTCCACCGGCGGTGCCCACATCGGAGGAGAAGCCTTGATGGTATTTCACGTCGCCCGTGCCGCTGTGCTGTACCTTGCCTTCGAATTCGCGAAACAGATCCGCCGGACTTTTACCCAGGATATTAACGAGTACGTTCAGCCGTCCGCGATGCGCCATGCCGATGATAATTTCCTTCGTGCCCAGGCCACCGGCGCGCTGGATCAGTTCATCCAGCATGGGAATCAGGCTTTCGGCTCCCTCCAGTGAAAACCGTTTCTGCCCCACGTACTTGGTGTGCAGATAGTGCTCCAGCCCCTCGGCCGCCGTCAGTCTTCCGAGCAGGTTGCGCCGCACCTCGGGCGGATAGTCCGGCACCCCGTGCACGCTCTCAAGGCTGCTCTGCACCCACCGCTTTTCAGAGGTATCGGTGATGTGCATGTATTCAGCGCCGATGGTGCCGGCATAGGTGGCGCGCAATTGGGCAAGAATTTCGCGCAGGCTGGCCTGACGCGGCCCGACCAGAGATCCGGTTTCAAACACCGTATCGAGATCGGCCTCGCTGAGACCGTAGTGGCGCAGATCGAGTTCAGGGATATTAGGCGCCTCACGGAGCCCGAGCGGATCGAGTCGGGCGATCTGATGCGCGCGAAACCGGTAAGCATTGATCAGCTGCAGTACTTTGACCTGCTTGTGCGCCGACTCGATCGGTACGGCAGCTTGCAGCGGGTGCGGCGGAGCCGTGGGATGCGTTTGGTGCGCGAGACGACGGAACTCATCGCGAACCCCGGAGTGCGGAATGTCCTGTGCTACACCGTCCACGCGCGGCAGGGCTTCGAAGTAGCGGCGCCAGGCGGGCGCCACGGAGGCGGGGTCGCTCAGAAACTGTTCGTAGAGATCCTCGAGGTACGCGGCGTTGCCCGCCGCGAGCGGCGAAGAACGCCACAGGGCGTTCAGGCTGTTGTCCTCGGCGGTAGGGTTCGTTCGCTTTCTATCCATGGCAGCGCGGAATGGCGGGGCAACCGGAGGTGCCGCATGTTCAAATCTATCTTAGCAGGTCTGGCCGCCCCGGCCGTTGCCGGGGCGCGCAATGAAAAGCTGAATCCCCTGAAAATGATGGGCGGTTGCTGGACGGACAACCCAGCCACGGCCCCGGAAAATCAGGGTTTGGCGGCCTTCTTGTTGCGTTCCTTGGCGGCTTTGCCGATCAGCTGATCCAGCAGCTTGAACAGGGCCTCTTCGCCGCCGGCCATGGCGGCGCTGGT
>DATICK010000163.1:0-3213 GCA_035456865.1 Sulfuricaulis sp. | reverse complement strand
GGCGCACTCAAGTTCGTCGTGCTGTTCCTGGCGCTGATACTGACCGGGCGCGGCTGGACGCTCTACGGCAAGCCGATCAACGTGGTGCACGCCTTCACCAGCGGCAGCACGGAGGCGGGCAACCTGACCCTGAACGGTGTGTTCAGCGCGGTGATGACCAACGACGCCTCGAGCGACGTCAACCACCGTTTTTTCGATACGGGCGAGGCGCGTCGCCTGGCGGCGCAGGTTTATCCGATGATGGACGACAAATATCCGTTCCTGCGCCACTACGTGGCGAAGCCGAACCACCCCAACGTGATCTTCGTGCTGCTGGAGAGCTGGAGTTTCCACTACATCGACGCGCTCGCCGGCGGGCATTTCGGCGTGACGCCGAATTTCGACGCGCTCGTGAAACAGAGCCTCAGCTTCACCCGCGCTTATTCCCACGGACAACGCTCGATCGAGGGCGTGCAATCTTCGCTCACGGGCATCCCGCGGCTCCTCGGCATGCCGTATCTCGGCAAGGGTCTGGAGGTGACGAACATCTCGCGTCTCGGCGCGATCGCGCAGCGCCACGGTTATCGTACGATTTTCGTGCAGGCCCCGCACCGCGGCTCGTTCCGCATGGACGCGATCGCGTACGCCGCCGGATTCCAGGAGTACTACGGCATGGAGGACATCCCGATCGTGCTCGAATATCCGGACGCCGGGGCCGCGGCCTTCGGTTGGGACTACGACACCTACATGTTCACCGCCGGAAAACTGGCGCAGGAGACGCGGCCATTCCTCGCCTATGTCTACACCGGCAGCACGCATGAGCCGTTCGCACGACTGCCGGTGCGCTTCGAGAAGCGCCCGCACGGCAGCCTCACCGAGGACGGCTTCCTCAACACGCTCTACTACTCCGACTGGAGCCTCGGCGAATTCATGAAGAAGATCTCGCAAGCCGACTGGTTCAAGAACACCATTTTCGTTTTCGTCGCGGATCACCCGATCGGCAAGTTCGGGATTGCCAAGATTCCCGACCGCTTTCACGTGCCGCTGCTGATCTACGCCCCGGGACGGGTGCAACCGGGCACGAACGACGTGGTCGCGTCGCAGCTCGATATCTTTCCCACGCTGGTCGACCTCATGGGCTTCGAGGATCCGTTCAGCGCGCTCGGCGACTCGCTGATGCACAAGCAAAACGGTGTAGCGTTCGTGTCCGCCGGCAGCATCGTCGGCCTGATCGGCAAGGAAGGTTATCTCACGTCCAGCCTGAAAAACCGCCTCGACACCGGCGCGGTCGGTGCGGCGCCGCTGCCGCCACCGGCCTATTTCAACGACCTGGAGAAGAAATTGCTCGCGACCGATCAGGTGGTGTACGAATTGTTGAAGAGCAACCGCTGGGCGCCGCCGTGAATTGCGGTCGTTATTTCTCGCCTTGTTGAAGATACCCGTTTCACGCCAATCGGGCCTTTGTGCGTGACGGGCGGGTGGACGAGACAGAATCCGGAGAATCGCGCCGCAATAGAATCAATGACTTCAACGAAGCGGTTTCAAGCCATTCAGCCGCCTGTTAAGTTATATCCGCTTGAATAACATTATATAAACGCATTTTAGGAAGGAGGAGATTCCAATGTTCATCACTGCGCGTCGACATTCACTGGTTCTATCTTTGGTCTTGTTTGCATTTGCTGTGTTTCCAGACATCGCAGCGGCCACGCATTCGTGGGGCGGATATCACTGGGCGCGCACGAGCAACCCGTTCACCCTGAAACTTGGTGATAACGTGTCGTCTATTTGGGATGCCTATCTTGGGACCACGTCATCCGATTGGAGTGTCTCTGACGTACTGGACACCACGATCGTTGCCGGTTCAGCCAACCCGAAGAACTGCCGCGCGACCAGCGGACGGGTGGAGATTTGTAATTCCACCTACGGCAACAACGGTTGGCTCGGGGTGGCCCAGATCTGGATCAGTGGCGGCCACATCACGCAGGGCACCGTGAAGCTCAATGACACGTACTTCAAAACAGCGGCGTACAACAGTCCCGCGTGGAGGAACCTCGTGATGTGCCAGGAGGTTGGCCACACGTTCGGCCTGGATCACCAGGACACGACCTTCGGCAACCAGAACCTGGGAACGTGCATGGACTATACGAACGACCCGGATGGCACGCTCTACAACCAGCTCTCCAACGAACATCCGAACGCGCACGACTATGAAGAGCTGGACATTATCTACTCGCATCTCGACAGCACGACCACCGCCGGCCAGACGACTCTCAATGGCCAAATGCCGCCGGCGATGAACGACATCGACTTCGACACGCCGGCTCAGTGGGGCAAGAACATCCGGAGTTCCAACAACGGCCGGACCGAACTGTTCGAGCTCGATTTTGGCGGCGGGCACAAGGTGTTCACCTTCGTCATTTGGGCGGAAGAAGGTCTCGGGCGTCGATAAACGGGAGCTGCTTCTTTATCCAGTATTTCGACGGGTCATGCCGCCGCGCGGCTGACCCGTCCTACGTTTAACTATGATTTATCCATGCGCCAAAGCTGCATGAGCTTGGCGTACTTCATGAAGCTGTTGAAACAGCCGATGGCGATGTGCACCAGCCCCGGCACGCCGTCGAGAAACCCCCGCCGCAGAAAATAAAACTTGATGAACCGCGCCAGCGGCGACAGCACCAGCCGCGCGGCGCCGACGCGTTTGCCCTGGGCGTGCAAGCGCTCGGCCTGCAGCGTGGTATAGCGGTTCTGCTTGTCGAGATAATCGGCGAGGCTGACGGCGCTGTCGTGCAGCAGATCGCCGTCGAGCCGGCCGACCGGATCGGTGGTGACGACGTGTTCGTGGATCGGGTCGTCGCTCCAGTGCGCGTGGCCGCGGTGAAACAGCCGCAGGTTGGGGTCAGGATAGCCCTCGCCGTGACGCAGCCAGCGGCCCATGAAGCGGTTGCAGCGCGGCATGTCGTAGGCGAAGAATTCCGGGGCGCGCAGCGCGTCCTGAATGCGATGCGCCAGCTCCGGGCTCACGCGCTCGTCGGCGTCGAGGCAGATCACCCAGTCGTGGGCGGCCCGCTCCACGGCGAACTGCTTCTGTTTGCCGTAGCCGAGCCAGTCCTGGTGCAGGAAGCGCGCGCCGTGGCGCTTGGCGACGTCGCGCGTGGCGTCCTGGCTGCCGGAATCCACGATCAGGATTTCATCCGCGAAGCGCACGCTTTCGAGGCATTCGGGAAGCAGGTCGGC
>DATICK010000162.1:0-2177 GCA_035456865.1 Sulfuricaulis sp. | reverse complement strand
TGATCGATCCTGAACTGCTGTCCGGGCGACAATTGGGCAATGGCGATCGGTGGTTGCACCGGCTTGCCTTGCGTGTCCATATCGGCATCCCTCTGCGCGAGCACCATTTGCAAACGATGCGACGGGCTGGTGGCAATCCACGTGGCGGCACCGAGGTTTTTCACGACGCCGGTAATGCGCACGCGCCCGGTAGTGGGTCCGGCTTTCGAAATCAGCGCCAACTCGATATTCGCGGCCGGGTCGGCGCAAGTGATGGAGGCCGGTGTCGACGAACCATCAGCCGCTTCAGCGCCGAGGCTGCAAGCGGCCAGCATCGCGGTGCAGCACCCCGTAGTGGTCAACAGGTATTTCATGTTTTTTTGGCGGCCGGCGATAACCGTCCCCGACCCCGATTAGTTAGAGATATTACACTGCTTGAGTCCGGTGCGGGAAATACCGCCGCACCCGGTTAGCGGATTAGATCCGGGACGCGCTGCGTCGCACCAGCATGGGGGATCAGATCCGCCAACACCAGCGTCACCACCGGCAGCGCGGCGTGTTTCCACTGAACTTCGGAGGTCATCTCGAAGGCGCACCCTTGCCGGGTATTCTAGCGGACACGACTGCTATGCCGCGCCGGCGCTTCACACCTGGTTCGGCTAACGTGGCTAAAATTCCCATTCAACCCGTGCGCGCGCCAGTTGCTGTTCGCTGGCCTTGGTTTGTCCATAGGCGACGCCGAAACTGGCGGACAGGCCGTGACCGAACATGATGTCCACGGCCGGGGAAATCAGATGTTTCTGTTCATCCCGGCCTTCGAAATTGTGCAACGCGCCGAAGTCGCCGAAAAAATCCAGACGCGGATGCCAACGTTCATCGAACCGGTAGATCAACGAAGCCGCGTACTGAAGCTCCCAGCCGACATCCTCTTCCGCGCCCTTCAGGACTTTCTCGAATATCGGATTGACGTCGAGCGTCAACTTGCCGAAATCCTTCTCGATAATGCCGCGCAGCTCCAGTTCGGAATCATTGTCATCATTGCGCGGGAATTCGACTTCGGCGTACAAACCGAGGTCCACCGGCAGTTCGCCCTTTTCGGCAAAACGTGTGCGTGCGTGCCAGCGGCTCGCCTTGAGATCCCAGTCGTTCTGGCCGCGGGCGCGCGAATAATCGACGTAGCCGGCGACTTCGGTTTTT
The DNA here is from genome assembly GCA_035456865.1 of Sulfuricaulis sp. Lineage (GTDB taxonomy): Bacteria > Pseudomonadota > Gammaproteobacteria > Acidiferrobacterales > Sulfurifustaceae > Sulfuricaulis. Next base: position 1,001 of record DATICK010000162.1, on the reverse strand, counting down.
TCGGTAATGCCGTAACTGGCTTCGAACGAAGTGCGGGTCAGTCCCTTGTTGTTGTCTGGCACCGGCACGTCCTGGCTTCCCCGAAGCGTGTAGGCCGTGAAGTTTTCCAGCTCCACTTCACCTTGTGCGGCGGTTTTATACGGATAGACTTCGAGTTCGAAATAATTGAGGGCGTGTGCAGCATGACTGAGCAACAGTGCCGTGCTGCCCAAAAGCACGCGACTCGCGAGCCATGGAATGGATTTAATGTTTTTGATTTTCATGATTTTTTTCTACATATCGTAATGAGAATTATTTACATTTAGAAGGCAAAAAATGCCGTCAGAATGAACAAATTTCTGCTCGGCTAGGTTCCGATGGCGTTTACCGGCTGAACTTTGGGGGCGGGAACGTTGCCATACCGACGCATGAGCACGGCGATGCTGATGAGCGTGGCGGCGTAAAACAAAACCTGTATGCCGCTGGGATGGTCGGCGTAACCGATCAGCGTCTGCAACACGCGTCCTAAAACGCTGTTCTGTGCCACGATCCCCGACGTGTCCCACATGGATTGCACCAGCGGCGGCAGCAGGTCCGCCTGCGTCAGGAACCCGGCTGCCTGCGCGGCCATGCCGGCCGCGAGCAGCGTGATCATCCATGTCGTCACCGTGAACAGGTGCCGGCTCGAGATACGCAGCAGGCCGCGATACATGAGCAGGCCCATCATCGCGCCCGACAACAACCCGAACAGGCCGCCGGACAACATCAGACCGGGTGAATCCTGTTGTGCTACGGCGATACCATAGAGGAACAACACAATTTCCGAACCTTCGCGTAATACGGCGAGACCGATAACCACCGCCAGCATATACATCGAGCGATTGCCTAGCTTGACGGCCTGGCCCATGTCGCGCATCTGCTGCGCCATTTCACGACCATGGCGTTTCATCCACACGTTGTGCCAGCCGAGCATCAGCACGGCGAATAACATGATTCCCGCATTGAAGACTTCCTGACCAACG
>DATICK010000161.1:0-4997 GCA_035456865.1 Sulfuricaulis sp. | reverse complement strand
ATAGTGCGAGAGGCCCGGATAAAGGCGACTCCATACGGCGGCGACCGCAGCCAGGCTCAGCACGCCGACGAAAACCGGCTGCCACAGCGCCGACAGGCCGGAGTGGCTGTAAATCATGATGAGAGGGTTGGCGCCGGCGGGAGGATGCACGGTTTTGGTGAGGAGCATGTAGCACAAGGTCAAGGTCAGCGCGAGCGCATAGACCCAGAGCGAATTGCCGAAGAATTGACAGCAGACGATGCCGATGAGGGCGCCGCCGAGGTGACCGCCGAACAGCGCACGGGGCTGCGCGGCGGGCGCGCGCGTGAGACCGAACAGAAAGACGGCGGATCCGCCCAAAGAGGCCAGAAGCAACGGCGAGGCGGGCGGTGCAACGATGGAGAGCGCCAACGCAATGCCGGCGGCCGCGCCAAGCGCGCACCACATCAGACGCACGATAGGAAAGCGGTGCAAATGCTATCCCGCCTTAACCCGCCAGCGCCGCAAATACGTTTTGCACGTCATCGTCGGCGTCGACCGCTTCCAGGAACGCCTCGACTTCGGCGCGCGCCGCGCTGTCCAGCGTCACCGGATTTTTTGGCCGCCAACCCAACTGGGCGGACTGCACGACAAATCCATGCGCCGGCAAGGCGCGGGATACCGCGTCCAGATCGGACGGCGCGGTCAGAAACAGCGTGGCCCCATTCTCGGCGGACTCCAGATCGCTGGCACCGGCCTCGATGGCGGCGGTTTCCGCATCCGCTCCGGCGGAGGCCGGGGTCGCTTCAATCATTCCGAGATAATCGAAATCCCAGGAGACGGAACCCGAGTTGCCCAGCTGCCCCTTGCGAAACAAAATGCGAATATTGGTGACGGTGCGGTTCACGTTGTCCGTCAGGCATTCGACGATCACGGGAACCCGGTGCGGCGCGAAGCCCTCGTAGGTGACTTTCTCGAATGTCACGCCGTCATCCAGCAGCCCGGCACCCTTCTTGATGGCACGCTCGATCGTGTCCTTGGGCATGGACGCCTTCTTGGCCTGGTCCACCGCCAGGCGCAGCTTGGAATTCATTTCCGGATCGGCGCCGGCGCGTGCCGCGACCATGATTTCCTTGGCCAGCTTGGTGAAGATGCGGCCCTTGGCGGCAGCCGTCGTTTCCTTGATCTTGGTTTTCCACTGCGCGCCCATATCTGCCCTCGTTAATCTCGTGTTACGGATACTGCCAACCGACGCCGGATCTCTTTTATTCCGCCAAAAGCGCTACCGTCGTGTCAGCTGTCTGTTTGTTGATATCCAGCTGCACCACACAGTACTCACTTTCCTCGTTGACAGGCGCGGGATCGTCGGCACAACTGCAGCCGGCGATAATCGCTGAATAAAAAATCCCGGCTTTAACGCGGATAAGACCCGCCTCCTCGGAAACACCGACAATCATCACGTTGAATTTACCGTCGATGACATAGCTGCCGGTCGATAACCCCTGCTGCAGGGGAAGTTGTCCGGCATCGATCTGTTCAATTTCCTTCTTGAGGACGTCATTAAAATCGGGCGTTCCCCAGGCGTTTAATGTTTCAGTCAGATGGATCATACCGATATCTTGAACTGTCATGCCCCTGATCTTCAAGCGATCATGCGGGAACCCTACGCCGTGGCCAGGCCCCCATGCAAAAGGACGGGAAACTGAATCAGGGGTGTCTAGGTCTTGGACGCCGGAAACATCTTGGTGTACTTCATGGTCTTGAGCTTGTTGTCCACGCTCGTCACCCCGGGAACGTGGCCCACGATCTCGGTAATGGAATGACGCTCCTCGGTGCTGGCGGAGATACCCTCCAGCCTGACTTTACCGCTGTCAGCCGTGATCAATATCTTGACGTCGGCCGTCTTGGCATGGGCGCGCAAGGCCGCGCGCGCATGATACTCGAGTGTCAGGTTGGCAAGCTTAGCCCGCGATTCCGGCGTCTCCTTGAACTCGGGGCGTGTCAGCAGTTCCTTGATCATCTCGACACAGGTCGCCACCGACAGGCGCTCGGTATTGAGCGTAATGTCATACTGCATGGGCTCACCCCAGCCCACGCCGAACTGATGCTGCATGTTGGCGCGGTGCGCCGCGTCGCTGTGACGGATTTCCTCGGCGACCATGTCCTCGTCGTCGGTGCCGAGCGAATTCATGAGCCACTTGAGACGCGTGGCGAACGGCGCGCCGACGCGCACGCACGGGATATGCGGGATCGGGCGCAGCACATGCGTGGCGCCCCAGCCGCGAATGATGACATTGCCCTTGGCCGCTAGTTCGAGGATTTCCTCGACCTTGAACAGCGCCAAGCTGGCTTCGTCGGTGCCCCAGCGCTCCAGCAGGCCGGCCTTTCCCTCGAGGAAGCGCTGCAGCGCGCTCTTGCGCAAATGCATCTTCTGGGCCACGTGATCGATGATCTCGTGGCGCACGATCTCCAGGCCCAGTTCCTCGGCGAGCTTCTCGGCGACGAATTTTCCCTGCGAACCCATTTCCTGATTCATGGCGATCACCGGCATGACGGACTTTCCTCCTTATTCCACCGGACGGGCTTCGTCCAGATCGTTGTTGCCGCGACGCATTTGGTGCAACAGTTTCGATATCGCTGGCCAGAACAGCATCAGCATCGCCAGGCCGCAAATGCTTCCGACCAGGCCGTTCGACCAGAAGATAGAGACCTCGCCGCGTGAAAGCAACATGGACTGGCGGAACGAGCTTTCCGCCATATCGCCCAGCACCAGCGCCAGCACCATAGGCGCGAGCGGATAATCGAGTTTCTTGAACAGGTAACCGACGACACCGAACACCAGCATCAGCACGACATCCAGCATGGCGTTATTCACCGTGTAGGCGCCGATCGCGCAGATCACGACGATAATCGGGGCGATGATGGAAAACGGAACGCGAAGGATCGCCGCCCACCAGGGTACCGTGGTCAGCACGATGATCAGACCGACAACATTACCGATATACATGCTCGCAATCAGCCCCCACACGAACTCCTTCTGTTCCACGAACAGCAGCGGCCCGGGCTGCAGGCCCCAGATCAGCAGGCCGCCCAGCAATACCGCCGCGGTCGGTGATCCCGGAATGCCGAGCGTCAGCATGGGCAGCAACGCGCTGGTGCCGGCGGCGTGTGCGGCGGTTTCCGGCGCGATGACTCCCTCGATCTCGCCGGTACCGAATTTTTCGCCGGTTTTGGAGAAACGCTTGGCGATGCCGTAACTCATGAACGACGCCGGCGTCGCGCCGCCCGGGGTGATACCCATCCAGCAGCCGATCATCGTGCCGCGCAGCGCCGTCATCCAGTATTTTGGCAGTTGCGCCCAGGTATGCAAAACGACACGCGGGTTGATGCGCGCGTGCACGCCCTTGAACGCCAGCCCCTCTTCCATGGTAAGCAGGATCTCACCGATGCCGAACAGACCGATCACCGCGATCAGGAAGTTGAAACCGCGAAGTAATTCTCCCGTACCGAAGGTCATGCGCAGAGTGCCGGTTACGGTGTCGAGCCCGACCGCCGCGAGCGCGAAACCGAGCATCATGGCGGTAATGGTCTTGGCGGGATGGCCCTTGCCGAGACCGACGAAACTGCAGAAGGTGAGCAGTTGCACGGCGAAGAATTCAGGCGGTCCGAACCGCAGCGAGAATCTTGCCACCATCGGCGCGAGAAATGTGATCATGATCACCGCGACCAGGGCACCGACAAATGATGATGTGAACGCCGCGGTCAATGCCTCACCGGCGCGGCCGGTCTTGGCCATCGGGTGGCCATCGAATGTGGTCGCCACCGACCACGGCTCTCCCGGAATATTGAACAGGATGGAAGTGATGGCGCCGCCGAACAGCGCGCCCCAGTAGATACAGGACAGCATGATGATGGCGCTGGTGGGGGGCATCGTGAATGTGAGCGGCAGCAGGATCGCCACGCCGTTGGCGCCGCCCAGCCCGGGCAATACGCCGATAAGCACCCCCAGCAGGATGCCGACCAGCATGAACAGCAGATTGTGATACGTGAGCGCGACGCTGAAGCCCTGCATCAGGCTGTTGAATTCTTCCACGCCTCGGTCTCCTCCCCCTTTTGCGAGCGGCGGTTGCTTGTCCCCGCGCACCCCGGAACACGTTGTGAAAAATGTTATGACACCGGTCGCGGCACATGGCCGCGCCGTCAGTAACCGATCAGCGCCTCCAGCGGACCCTTGGGAAGTGGCACCATGAACCAGAGCTCAAACAGCAGGAACATGGACACGGGAACGATCAAGCTGACCGGGATGATCTTTATCCACGGGAACCGTCCATGCCAATACATGAACGCGCCGATAAAGATGGTTGATGCGACATAAATACCGATGAAATAGATCGCGACAACATAGATCATGGAAGGAATGAATACGGACATCACCAACCAGAGTTTTTTATGGCTGACGAAAACGTGCGCACCGGTCTTGCCGGCAAACGCGGCCCGTAGCAGCGTCCATGCACTGGCGACACAAAGAAGTATACCGACATAAAACGGGAAGTAGCCTGCCTGCGGGCCATCGTCGGCCCAGCCGGCCCCAACGCGCTGGCTGTCGAAAATCACCACCAAGCCGAGCCCGAAGATGATCGCGGCAACTAAGATTTCCACCGTCTTCGTGGAAACACCGTGGTGGCTTCCGTCTTCGGTATGATCGGTATCGTGCATTCCCAACTCCTCAGTCGGTCATCACGCGCTGTGATTCACCTGAAAAAACAGGGTGAAGACCAAGTTACGATCTTCACCCCGTTCTGTCGGTTGCCAGATGCAAATGCCGCGGCACGCGTGACAACGGGCCACCGCGCTACTTGGCGAGGAACCCGGCATCCTTCATCAATGTTTTATGCGTATCCTCGGCCTTCTGTACCCAGTCGGCGTATTCCTTGCCACTCATGAAACTCTGGTTGAACGCGCCCTTTTCCATGAACTCTTTCCATTCCGGCAGCTCGCGCATTTTCTTGAACAGATTGACGTAGAAGCCCACCTGATCC
>DATICK010000160.1:0-10702 GCA_035456865.1 Sulfuricaulis sp. | reverse complement strand
TCGGCGCCGGTCGCCATGCCGTTGAAGAACGCCGGCACGCGACGGCCCGCGACGTAGTATTCGGCCACGTCCGCGGTGCGACTCATGATGCCGATAATGGCGTAGAGACCGATGGTGGCGATAAGGAAAGCGTAACCGATGTACCTCGGTCTGAGCCCCATCTGTTCGGCGATCGCCAGCAGGATGACGAAGGCAATGAAGCCGCCGGCGTAGACGCTGTAATATTTTTTGAGCGACTGGGTGAATTGCGCTTGGGTTTGCGTAGCCATTAGCCTTCTCCTTCCGCGACGTCATATTCTTTGTCGAGTTTGTTCATGCGAATGGCGTAATAGAAAATCATGATCACATAAATGACCAGCGACCCTTGCGCCCCCATGTAAAAACCGAACGGGAAACCGAAGATAACCAGCTCGTTGAGCTCACGCGCATACCAGCCTACGACGTAGGTGACCACAAACCAGATCGCCAGCAATATCGCCGTCATTCGCATATTTCTTCGCCAGTACTCCTTGTGTCGTTCAGTCAGTTGCATGGTTATCCTCCTGGTTGTGTGCAATAAACTTTTTGACAGGACGTTCGTGCATGGCGCCCTACGCCCCCCCTGCCCCGCCCCCGGGGACAAGCCTTGCCTGTTGCTCGCACGCCGCGTGCAGCGCGCCGACGGTGGTCAGACTACGTTGCTGGGCACGCGCGAGCAAGACTAAAAAGATTTCGCCTGTCGCAAACGCATCGTCCAACGCGCGATGACGCGTGTGGGCGCGCAAGCCAAAATAGCCAAGCCAGTCATCGAGACCCGCCTGTCTCAGTCGCGCCTCGGGAAACAGCGCCGGACACAAATACGCCAGGTCGAGCCACGGATTGATCAGGCGCACCCCGAGCGATTCGCGCAGGGCCCGGTCGAGCATGGTTTGATCGAAACTGGCGTGAAACGCCACGAGCGGATACCGGCCGGCGAATTCGAGAAACCCCAGCAGCGATTCCTCCGGGACCTCGCCCGCGGCCTGGGCCTGCGGGCCGATGCCGTGGATCAGGATATTGGCGCGCGCATTGGTTTCGTCGCGCTGCAGGATGGTCGCGTAGCTCTCGCCCGCGCGCAGGCGCAGCCCCTCGACTGCGCAGGCGCCGATGGAAAGCAACCGGTCCTTGCGCATGTCGAGCCCCGAGGTCTCGACGTCCACCACGATAAATCGCGCCTGCGTCAACGCAACCCTGTCGCTGACGGCCGGCTGCTCGCGCCACGCGCGCGCGCGTTCCGCCAGCCCGGGCCGGAGTTCGATGTGCGGACGGAACAGGCGTGCGAGCCAGCTCATAGCTGATAATCCAGTGTCAGACGTGTCTGCAGCTTGCGCGCCTGACGGAAGGTCTCCTTGAGGATGCGCCGGTCGAGTTCGTTCAGGCTTTCCGGATCGACGTGATTGTCGAGCGGCTGACCCTGACGTTGCTGGTTCTGGTGCGCGCGCATGCGCAGCAATTGAATGAAGGCATACGCGTCGCACCAGGCGCCGGCCTCTTCCTCTTGCAGCACACCGCGCTGGGCGGCGGCGCGGATACGGGCCAGGGTTCCGGTTTCAGCGATACCGTGAGCGAGTGCCAGCAGGCGCGCCCCGTCCACGAAGGGCGTGGCGCCGTTCATCTTGAGATCGATCATGTCGGGATGTTCACCGCCGCTCGCCACGACAAAATCGCGCACCACGCCGAGCGGCGGACGGTTGCGCAGGGCGTTTTCCGACATCTGGCGCAGGAACGTCACGTTCGTGGCCACGCGCGCGAGAACCCAGCCCTGCAGTTCCTCAACCGGCGCACGCTCGCCGTAGATCGTGCGGAAATCGAAAAAGATGCTGGCATTCAGCAGATGTTCCGGCGTGCCGTGCTCGATCCACTCATTGAACCGGGCTTTCCATTCCTCCAGGCTCAGGCAGCACTCCGGATTCCCGGCCATGATGTTGCCATGGCACAGTGGATAACCGCATTCGGCCAGAGTCCGGTTGATCCGCTGCGCGACCGGCAGCAATTCCGCGCGCACCGCCGCGGCGCTTTTTCCCTCCGCGGGAACGAAGAGAATGCCGTTGTCCTGATCGGTCTTGAGCGTCTGTTCCTGTCGTCCCTCGCTGCCGAAGGACAGCCAGGTGAACGGCACCGACGGCGTGCCGGCCTCGGCGAGACACAAGGCGATGACGCGTCGCGTGATATGGTCGTTGAACAGCGTGATGATCTGCATCAGCTGCGCAACCGACGCCCCCTGCACCAGCATCTGGTCGACGACGCGATGGATGTCCTTCCCCAGCCGCACCAGTGTCGCGACGTCCGGTGCGTGCGCAATAGAGCGGGTCAGCTGGACCAGCCCCACGCGCTGTAACGAAAATAGATCGCGTTCGGACACCATGCCCAAGAGTCGCTCGTTCTCAACCACACACACGTGGCCAAATCCCATGCGTGCCATGAGCGCCGCCGCCTCGTGCGCCGGCGCCTGCGGCGGCAACGACAGCGGACGCCGTGTCATGACCGTCTCGATAGGCAAGTCGAGACTGACGCCCGAGGTGGCGACGCGCCCGAGCAGATCGTGGAGTGTAAACAGGCCGAGCGGTTTCCGGTCCGCGTCCGTGATGACGATGGAACCGACGCGTTCGGAATTCATCGTCCGCAAGGCGTCGCCGATCGGTGTGTGCGGGAGACAGAAAACTGGAGACCGGCGGATCAGGCTCGACAATGGCGCCGCGAGCGAGGTTTCGCCGGTCGATACCTGGGTGGCGAGGCTCGCCTGCACGCCCTGCAAGGCCTGATCAAGCAAATTGGCGAGACGGCGCGTGCAGAAATCGTGGAACACCGGACTCAGTGCGAGGAGTCTGTCGAAGTCCTCGCGTTCGAGCTCGAAGCAGAAGCAGTCCGCGACCGCGCGATGCACCGTGCGCACGGGTCGGTGCGCGAGCAGCGCCCCGATGGGAAAGCATTCGCCGGTCACCAGCTCCCAGGCGCCATCCTCCGCGGGCCCAGTCGCGTCGCTCGTCTCGCCGCGCACGCGTCCCTGTTTGATGATGTAAAAACGGCTGGCCGCGCCGCGCGCGGGCTCGGTGATCACTTCATCCTTGTTATAAAACCCGAGCTGGAGATGGGTGGCGAGAAATTCGAGATGGGCCGGCGCCATCCGATCGAACGGTGCGTGCCGGTGCAAAAATTCGACAATCGGCGCGAGCGCTTGGCGTGCCACGGCCGGTTCTGATGTTCCGTTGTCGGTTCGCAAATTCAATTCCACGCACACAGCCCTAGGGGGTTATGGCCAGTACTGAATTGGTGCCAGCTAGGTTAACAAGAATCGACGCAAAAAGTAACAATGCCACGCGGATGGTCTACCCGCCACCAGGTCAGCCCGGTCTCCGTCTTCGCTGACACAAAGACCTTTTATTCGGCACCGGAAACAAGACTGCGGTATTCTGACGATATGCGCCTTGACTTATTCTTAACAAAACCGGCGGTGCCAGATTTCACCATCCGAAATGCAAGCCGGTCTTTTCAGGAATCATTTGAGGGGCATGGGCGAAATCATTAAGTTCAGGAAACCATCACTGAAGGCACAAGCCGAAGGCAAAACCTTGTGCAAGAGTGGCTTTCACAAGTGGATGGTCGTGAGCGAAAGGAAATTCGACGTGAAACAGGGAAAGCTGGTCACGTTGCGACGCTGTGAGCGCTGCGGGAAGGAACAAACTATTTTGCGGTAGTCGCCCCGACATGCCCGGGAGACCATGGTTCAGGCCAGTCGGGTACCCAGTGCCCGGATCTGCGCGATCCACTGCTGGCGCTTTTCATCCGTCGAATTCTTGAGGGGGCCTACTTCCGTGATGCGCACCGGTTTGATGCCGCAGAACTGAAGGATGGTCTTCTTCATGGTGTTGTGGCCGGGGCGGCCGAAGTACCAGCGGTAAATCCACGATGGCGTGTTCAGCGTGACGATCAGGCGCGCGCTGCGTCCGGTGAGCAGCTTGTCCCACCGCGGGGAATTTTTGCGGAAGTTGACGGCAAAACCGGGAAGAAAAACACGCTCGATGAATCCCTTCAGCAGTGCCGGGATGGTGCCCCACCAGATCGGATAAACGAACACCAGGTGATCGGCCCACTTGATCGCCTCCTGCGCCAGCGCCAGATCCGGCTCCAGCTCGTTCAGGTGTGCAAGGCTGGTGGTGGCCAGTGGATCGAACTTGAGATCACCCAGATACAGTTCTTTCACTTCCGCTCCCGCGGCGCGCGCGCCTTCGGAATAAGCCTGCATCAGCGCGCCGCCGTAGCTGTGCCGCTGCGGCTGGCCGAGAATCACCAGAATCTTTTTCGGCATGGTCTGTTTTCCGTTTACGACTGATCTGTCACCGGCGCCGTCACCCGTCCGAGACGCAGGTAGATCGGCCAGCGTACCGTCAGCCGCGCGTCCTCTCGTCCCCAGGCTTTCGCCAGCGCCTGGCGGATAATATCGATCGGGTTCTGCTGATTTTTCCGCTGACACTGCTTTGTCGCCGACCAGGTGAGAAGATAGCCTATCAGATCGTTCATGTCCCATTCCGCTTTCATGTGGAACTCGGGCGCTGGCAGTTCGACGAACGGGAACGGAATGGTCCGGTATTTTTCGTCGATATAATGGCGCTCCGGCGGCCAGTAGGGCCCGACGATATTCCTATAATAATGATGCGCCACCTTGTCGACGTCCGGATTGATATCGCTCAATCCGTAACACCATACCGCGAGCATGCCATCGGGCTTCAGCACGCGCCGTACTTCCTCATAAAACGGATCGAAATGGAACCAGTGCAGCGCCTGCGCGACGGTGATCAGGTCCACAGAACGGGACGGAATCTCTGTCTGCTCCGCCGGCGCCACGGAATAATGGATCTTTTCATGACGCACGGCATTCTGGATCTGGTTCTGGCTCGGGTCAGTAGCGATGACGCGATCGAAATGCGCGGCCAGCCCCAGCGCAGCCTGGCCGTTGCCGGTGCCGCAATCCCAGGCGAGCTCGTGCCGTGACACGGACTTGGCCAGGTACGCGAACAAGGCCTCGGGGTAATCCGGTCGGTAGCGGGCGTAATCGCCGGCATGGCCCGAGAAATGGTCCTTGAAACTCATTTATATGAATTTTCGCTGCAGAGGCGCACAATTTTGTCGGGAACAAAATTGGACGCGCGCAGCGCGCCCGCCGGGGGCGCGCCAAGGATGGCGCGCACCAAAGAACGCAAAGATTTGTTGTGTTTCATTCTCATGAGACTTTCTGTGCATGCTTCGCGACTTTGCAGCAAACAATCATATAGTTCTCAACCTTCAAGCAGAATTTTCTCCGCCTGTTCCAGCGCTTCGGGGGCGCCATAGAGCACCAGCACGTCCCCGCCGGCGAGCCGGGTCTCGGGCGCGGGCTCGGGACCGCGGATTCCGCCACGGCGCACGGCGCTCACGCTAACCCCGGCCTGCTCGAGATGCAACTCGGAAATCAGCTTGCCCACGGCGCTCGCCCCGGAAGGCAGCGTGATGGAATGCAAGCGCTCTTGATAGGCGCTCTCCTTTCCTTCATCGATATCCACTCCATGAAAAAAGCCGCGCAGCATGCGGTAGCGGTCGGTGCGCACGTTGCGCACATGGCGCACAATGCGCGACACCGGCACACCCATGAGCAGCAGCAGGTGCGAACCCATCATCAGGCTGCCTTCGAGACTTTCCGGCACGACTTCGGTGGCGCCGGCGGCCTTCAGTTTCTCGAGCGCAGCGTCGTCCATGGTGCGCACGATCACCGGCATGTCCGGCCGCAGCACGCGCGTGGTTTCCAGGACCTTGAGTGCCAGCGAAACATCGTAAAAACTGATCGCAAGCGCCGTGGCGCGCGGCAACCCGGCGGCCTCGAGCACGTCACGACGTACGGCGTCGCCGTAGACCACCGGCTTGCCGGCGTCGCGGGCGTCACGCACACGCACCGGATCGAGATCGAGCGCGAGATAGTTGATGCTTTCCTGTTCCAGCATCCACGCGAGATTCTGACCGCTGCGGCCGTAACCGCAGACGATCACGTGCTTTCCGGCCATGCCCGCCTCGGCGCGGATCACGTCCAGGTTACCCTCGCGCGCGCGGGTATAACTCGGCACGAGCCGCTTGGCGATCCGGCCGTTGTACCTCACGATGAGCGGCGCCAGCATCATGCTCAGGATGATCGAGGCCAGAACGATCTGCGAGGTCCGGGCGCAGAAAAGCTGATGCTGGTTCGCCAGCAATATCAGCGCGAACGCGAATTCGCCGACCTGTGACAGCACCAGACCGGTGCGCAGGGCAACGCCAGTTTCCATCGCGAACAGCTTGCCCAATCCGAGAATGAGCAGCGTCTTGAAGACGATGATCGCCATAACGCTGACGAGCACCCAGGACCATAGCTCCTGGATGGCGCCCAAATCCAGCATCATGCCGATCGTCACGAAGAAAAGCCCGAGAAGGATGTCACGAAACGGCAGGATGTCCCCTTCCACCTGATGCCGGTATTCCGTCTCGCCCAGCATCATGCCGGCGAGAAACGCGCCGAGTGCCATCGACAGGCCCGCGGACTCGGTAACCCAGGCTGATGCCAGCGTGAGCAAAAGAACCGCGAGCATGAAGTACTCGCGCAGTCGCGCCGAAGCGACCTCGTGGAAAAATGGCCGCAACATCCAACGACCGACGAGAAAAATGCCGACCAGCACCAGCACGCTTTTCAGGAACGCCCAGCCGAGTGCGACCCACACCGATTGCTTGATGTCCCCGGCCAGCGCCGGGATTACAATCAGGAACGGCACCACCACCAGGTCCTGGAACAGGAGCACACTGATGGCGTGACGGCCATGGCGCGAATTCTGCTCCAGCTGTTCGGTGAGCAGCTTCATGACGATGGCGGTGGACGACATCGCCAGCATGCCGCCGATGACCACTGCGCCTTCGGCCGGAACATCGAACAGCCAGGCGACGAAGCCGAACACGAGACAGCTGATCAAAACCTGTGCGCCGCCCAGCCCGAATACCACGTTCTTCATGGCCATGAGCTTGGGAAGCGAGAATTCCAGCCCGACAGTAAACATGAGGAACACCAGTCCGAACTCGGCGAGCGTGCGCGTGCCCTCCAGGTCTGGAATCCAGCCCATGCCAAAGGGACCGACGACGATGCCGGCGCACAGATACGCCAGGATCTGCGGCAGACGCAGATAACGGAACAGCGCGACCAGCACCACCGCCACGCCCAGCAGGATCAGAATACTGTGAAAGCCGATCGGCTCCATGGGATAATCGCAACTGTTTGGATATACTCCGGGAAAGATTAACCCAACCCACGCCAAATCGCGAAACGCATGACGTCATCCGCATCGTACGAACAACTGGGACGCGAGGTGATCCAGCTCGAGGCCGAGGCACTGCAGACGCTGGCGAATCGCGTCGACGGGCAGTTCGCCGAAGCCTGCCGCCTGATTCTCGCCTGCACCGGACGGGTCATCGTCATCGGCATGGGAAAGAGCGGGCACATCGGCGGCAAGATCGCCGCCACCCTGGCCAGCACCGGCACGCCGTCGTTCTTCGTGCATCCGGGCGAGGCCTCGCACGGCGACGTCGGCATGATCACAACACCCGACATCGTGCTGGCGATTTCCAATTCGGGCGAGACCGAGGAAATCCTTACCATTCTGCCGATCATCAAGCGCATGGGCGTGAAACTCATCGCGCTCACGGGCGGCCTGCAATCCAGCCTCGCGCGCCAAGCTGACGCCGTGCTCAACTCAAGCGTGGAAAAAGAAGCCTGCCCGCATAACCTTGCCCCCACGGCGAGCACCACGGCGGCACTGGCCATCGGCGATGCACTCGCGGTAGCACTGCTAAAGTCGCGCGGCTTCACGCGTGAAGATTTCGCGCGTGCCCACCCGGCCGGGAGCCTCGGCCGCCGCCTGCTGCTGTACGTAAGCGACATCATGCATACCGGGACCGCCATCCCCCAAGTTGCCGAGGGAGCGAGCTTGCGCGAAGCCTTGCTCGAAATGACCGGCAAGGGGCTCGGCATGACTGGTGTCGTGGATCGTCAGGGCCGTCTTGTCGGAATCTTCACCGACGGCGATTTGCGCCGCGTGCTCAACCGCAGCGTGGACGTCTACAGCGCCAAAATCACCGAAGTCATGACACAGAATCCGAAAACCACGCGCGCCGACCGCCTCGCGGCGGAGACGGTGCAGCTGATGCGCTCGCTGAAAATCAACGGGCTCTTCGTGGTGGACGAGAGCAACCGCGTGCTTGGCGCACTCAACATGCACGACCTGTTCCGCGCCGGAGTGATTTAAAAAATGAAGTTAACCGCCAAGGCGCCAAGAAAAGCGATTTTCAGACTTCCAATCCTTGGCGTTCTTGGCGTCTTGGCGGTTCAAGATCTTATTTTTCATTCTGTCAAAATATGAACCAGATTCTCGCGCCGGCATTCGAGGTGAACCCAAAAGTGCTGGCGCTCGCGGCGAAGGTAAAACTCCTGCTGTTCGACGTCGACGGCGTGCTCACCGACGGACGGCTCGTGATCGGCGATGACGGCCAGGAATATAAAGCCTTCAATTCGCTCGATGGCCATGGCATCAAGATGTTGCAGCGCAACGGCGTGGCCGCTGGCATCATCACCGGCCGTACTTCCGAGGTGGTCAAACACCGCGTGAAGGATCTCGACATCAAATACGTCCACCAGGGATGCAAGGAAAAGTTGCCGATTTACCGCCAATTGATCGTCGAATTGAAGCTCACGCCGGAACAGACCGCGTATGTCGGCGACGACGTGGTGGACCTGCCGATCATGCTGCAGGTCGGGCTGGCCATCGCGGTACAGAGCGCCCATCCGCTCGCCAAAAAATACGCCCATTGGGTCACGCCGAGCAACGGCGGTTACGGTGCGGCACGCGAGGCCTGCGAGATGATCCTGTACGCGCAGGGAAGCTACCACGCGGAAATGCAGAAATACCTCGCGGACCACGGAGGGCGTGCGACCGGATGACCCTCGACGCCAAACGGCTCGCTATCGCGGCCGCCCTGTTGCTGCTCGCCACCGGCTCCTGGTGGTTGACGCGCACGGTGGGCGTGCCGGAGAAGGTATTCGACGGCAAGGCTCGTCACGACCCCGACTACATCATCGAGAATTTCGACGCCACCGTCATGAACGAAGATGGTCGTCGGCGTTACACCCTGGCGGCCACGCGGATGGTTCATTACGGCGATGACGGCAGCTCCGATCTGGATCAACCTTATCTGATCCAATTTCGCGATAATCTCGCGCCGATTCACACTCGCGCCGACAAGGGATGGATGCCGAAGGGGGGCAATCAGATACTGATGAGCGGCAATGTCGTTTCCGCCCAGGGCCGTGACCCGCGAGGTGCCGGCGGTGAAATTCGCACCGACAGCATGAAAATTCTGCTCGACCGATGACGTCCTCATGAAGCCAAGCAAGCTTGCCTTGCCAGTCCTGCTGACGGCTGTTTATTTTCTGCTGGGGCTGACGGTCGTGTCCGCGGCGCATGCCGGGAGGGATGAAATGGACGAGCCCATACGCATCAATGCCCGCTCGGTCGAGGCCAACGAAAAAACCGGCGCGGCGGTCTACCGCGGCAATGTCGTCGCCGAACAGGGCCGATTGTCGATCAAGGCGGATCGCATCGAAATCCGCACCAAAAACAACCAGACTGAACTCATTCAGGCAACCGGCAATCCGGCGAAGCTGCGTCAACAGCCGGATGCCACGACGGAAGAAATACAGGCCGAGGCCAAGCGGATCGACTACCGCGTTTCCACGAGAAAACTCGACATGTTCGGCGACGTCAGCCTGCGGCGCGGCGAGGACTTGTTCACCGGCAGCGTGCTGCACTACGATCTCGACGCCAAAAGTCTGACCGCCACGGGCGACGACCAGAGCGATGGCCGCATCCATGCCATCATACAACCCCGAAAGCAGACGGCCCCGCCCGCCTCCAATCCGGCCCCCAACCCCTGAGCGCACCCATGGTCGAAACGACAAAACAGGACAGGCGCTCGAAGGCCAAGCGGCCCAGCATCCAGGTTACCAGTACGCTGACCATCGATCGGTTGAACAAGCAGTACAAGGGTCGTCAGGTCGTCAACGACGTTTCGCTGGAAATACGCAGCGGCGAGATCGTCGGCCTGCTCGGTCCAAACGGCGCCGGCAAGACCACCTGCTTCTACATGATCGTGGGGCTCGTGCCGATGGACAGCGGCGCCATCCGCCTGGATAAAACGGATATCGGCGATCTGCCGATGCACCGGCGCGCGCGTCTGGGCTTGGGCTATCTCCCGCAGGAACCTTCCGTGTTCCGCAACCTGACGGTCGCGGAAAACATCATGGCGATTCTCGAGACACGAGCCGATCTTGCCGACACAGAGCGCGCACGCATCCTCGAGGAACTATTGCACGATCTCAATATTGCCGCGCGGCGTGACGCGCCGGGGATCAGCCTGTCCGGCGGTGAGCGCCGACGCGTGGAAATCGCGCGCGCGCTGGCGACCACACCGCGCTTCATCCTGCTCGATGAACCCTTCGCCGGCGTGGATCCGATTTCCGTCCTGGAGATTCAGCAATTGATCAGGCACCTGCAGGAACGCGGGATCGGCGTGCTGATCACCGACCACAACGTTCGCGAGACCCTTAAAATATGCGACCGCGCGTATATTCTGAGCGACGGCC
>DATICK010000159.1:0-15574 GCA_035456865.1 Sulfuricaulis sp. | reverse complement strand
TTGCCTAGCTTGACGGCCTGGCCCATGTCGCGCATCTGCTGCGCCATTTCACGACCATGGCGTTTCATCCACACGTTGTGCCAGCCGAGCATCAGCACGGCGAATAACATGATTCCCGCATTGAAGACTTCCTGACCAACGCCGGCGAGCGCAGAAGAAATCGCATCGGCGAACCACGCCACCAAGCCCGCTCCGGCGATACCAGCCATGATGCCGGAACTCACCCACGTGCTGCGTCTCGTGAGTCCCTGGGTGGCGGCGAGGACGATACCGATAATGAGTGCCGCTTCCAGCACTTCACGGAACACTATAATGGCGGTTGCCAGCATGACGCTGAACTCCTGAACTGATTTGGTTTACTTGGCTACGATCCGGCCCTGGGCCGTCTCGGGATGAAACTCACCGATGAATTTGTATGTCCCCGGCTTCAGCGGGCCGATGATGACTTCCGCGGTTTTCCCGGCCTTGATGATTTTTTCCCGGTTGAGATCCGAACTTTCGAATTCTTCCGGTCCAGGTCCGTCGTTCTTTATGACCAGTTTGATCTTCTGGCCGGCCGGGATTTCGACCTGCTCCGGCGAATAACGGCCGTCCTTGATAGTGAGATTAAAGGCCGGCAGGTTTTCAGCGTGCAGCGGCAGCGCAATCCCCAACGACAGCAACAGCGCCGGCACCATTACCCAATATTTGACGATCATGATTGCTACCCTTTCTTTGGTTTTAATGTCACGCCATGGATTGTTCCATAATCTTAATCTTAATGCAAATCGTTCTCAATTAGATTCAGTCGTCACTGACCAGCGGTCTTCGCTGCCGGATTACCGTATTAACCCATTGATCTGAATTATATTTACTGACCCTGCGGAGTTGGAGCGGCAAACCAGAGTTTTTCCATGCCGGGCGAACTCCACAGCTGACCCGCCTGATCGACGATAAGGCCGGAGAGCCCGGGTGTCTGCGAAATCAGGGCACGGCCCCACGCCGTCCCGCGAACCATGATGGCGAGGGTGTAGCCGTTGACCTGCTTGAAGTCGTTCGCGACCAGCGTCACCTGTTGCGGGCCTTCCGTGGGATAACCCGTGCGTGGGTCGAGGATGTGGTGATAGCGCTTTCCGTCCCTGAAAAAATAACGTTCGTAATCGCCGGAGGTCACCACCCAGCCCTGCGTCAGTTCAACGGTGGCAAGCAGTACATCCCCGCGCCGGGGATGGCGAATACCAATACGCCAGGGGCGCCCCTGATGACTCCCCATGACGACCACATCGCCGCCGCCGTTAATCATCGCGTGCGCGATCCCGCGACGCTTCAGCGCCTGCATGCCAGCATTCAGAATGTAAAGCTTGGCGATACCTCCCAAGTCCATGCGCATGCCGTTTTGTTGGAGCAGCACGGTCCGCTGCTTTTCATTCAACATGACATGGCGGAAATTCACGAGCGGCAATGCATGCCGGATCTCGTCCGGCGATGGCATGACGGGATTATCCGGATCGAAGCGCCAAAGCTTGAGCGAGCCGACCGTGATATCGAAAGCTCCATCGCTGCGCTCCGATACCCGCCGTGCCATGGCCAGCACTTCCAGCAGTTCGCGCGAAACCGTCACCGGTTGCGCGCCGGCCTGGAGGTTGATCCGGCTCACCAAACTGTCGGGGTTGTAATGATTCATCATGTCCGACAGGCGCGACATTTCGCGGTATGCGTCGTTTACACCCTGCTCCAGAACCTCGCGCCGGGGCCCTTCGACCGTCATGCTAACGATCGTGCCCATCAGAGGACGAGTGTCGGAGTATTGCCGAAGCTCAGCGGCTACGTTGCCCGAGCGAATCAATACTGTCACGAACACCGGGAAGGCGACGACAAGAACGGACAGGAGGCGCTTATGATACGGCATGGAATTCGGCGACGACCGGGGCATGGTCGGAAGGCCGTTCGTGTTTCCGGGGTTCGATATCGATACGACAACACCGGCATTCCGACGCCAGGACGGCGCTGCACAAGATGTGATCGATACGCAAGCCGTGATTGCGGTGAAAGGCCCCCGCGCGATAATCCCACCAGCTGAAGCATTTATCCGGCTGGTCGAACTTCCGAAATACGTCAAGCAAACCAAGCCGCGATAAGCCCTGAAACGCGGCACGCTCTTTTTCGCTGAAAAGCACATGGCCCTCCCAGCGTTTCGGGTCGTGCACGTCGCGCTCGTCCGGCGCAATATTGTAGTCTCCCAGCAGCGCCAGCTTCGGATGGGCTTTCATTTCTTCGGTGAGATATTTTTCCAGCGCCGCGAGCCAGGAAAGCTTGTAGGAGTATTTCTCCGACCCGACTTCCTCGCCGTTCGGCACGTACACGTTGACCACACGCACGCCATCGATGGTTGCCGCGAGCAGACGCTTCTGTACGCCGTCCGCATTGGGCAGCGAAGCAATGATCTTTTCGGCCGCTGTTCGGCTCAGCGTGGCGACACCGTTATAGGTTTTCTGGCCAGCGTAAACAGCCTGATAGCCGATATCGAGAAACGCCGCGGCGGGAAATTCCTCGTCGGTGATCTTGGTTTCCTGCAGGCACAGGATGTCCGGGACTTCTTTCCGCAACCACTCCAGGACCTGTGGCAGGCGCACGCGAATGGAATTTACATTCCATGTCGCGATTTTCATGGACAGAGGTATCCGGCCTTCGGCTTCAGGCCGGTTTAGTAACGGCGGGTGGGACGATAACCGGAGTTGCTTCCGGAATCGCTTGAAGCCGGGGCCTTATCATTTCCCTGGCTCTCGTTCGCGGAGGGTTCAGATGCCTCGATTTTCGGATAGCCGACCCCGTCCAACTCTCCTTCCAGCAAGGATTCGATATAACCCTTCATGACTTTGTCACCGATCATGATCGTGGGTGCCGACAAGGATCCAATTTTTTTCTTGATAGTCTGCTGAGTCTCCGGATCGGTATTCAGGTTTTGCTCGGTAAACGGCACCTTGCGCTTCTGCAGATAAAGGCGTGCAAGATCACAGGAACCGCAGTCAGGAGCCGAATAGAGGAAGATCGGATACTTCTCAGCGACCTTGGCGAGCGTATCGTCCTCCTTGTGCGTGTTGCCGGTTCCGAGAACTTTCTGTTCGACGCGATAGCCGGCGCCCTCCGGCGGCGGCTGATCGTGATATGAAATACGGCCTTGGCCGTCCACCCATTTGTACAAGGTGTCCGCCTGCGCCGCGGGAATTCCGATCGCCATCAGCGCCGTGACAAGCAACAGGTTTATCCGTCCCATGGTTTAAATCCTCAAATACATGCCGCCTGATCGTTTGCGTATGGACTCGCGCAGCCATTTAACGCCGGCGGCGAACCCAATCCCTAGCATAGCAAAGGAAATTCCCAGCCACAGGTAGCTGAACATAAAACCGGCATCCCTCGTAGTTTTGCCGACCGGCGGCGTCACGACGGGTGGCGGTACCGGCACCGGGGTCACCGTTGGTGGCATGGCCGGTTTTTCCGCAACTTGCTGCTCAAGTATTTTAATTGTTGCCGCCTGTTCTGCCGCGGTGGCCTGGGCTTTCTTGAGCTGAGCCTGCGCCTCCGCCGCCTGAGACTTGCTCCTGACCAAATCTTCGTGAAGCTTGACCAGTTGCAGTCGGGCGGGGGCGTCGGGGGTAAGATAACGCGCCTCGGCCCAACCCACCGTCCCCTGCGGATCACGAACTTGCACGAAATTCTCGACCCGCTCGATCGCCTCCAGGGGCGTACCGGTCTCGACGGTTTTCACCACCGCGCCGGTTTCAGTGGCCTCGGCGCGCAGGCCGATGCGCATGCGCTCGTCGACATACAAGGTTTCCGCCCGGGCGCTGGTGAAAATACCCAACATGGCCAGCACCAGCAGAGCGCGATGACTTCCTGTCATGGTTTCTCCCGTCAAACCGTCAAACCGGAATGCCGTAGTAGCGCATCGATCTTCGGCGCACGGCCGCGGAAATTCACGAACAATTCCATCGGTTCACGCGCCCCACCCTGCTCCAGAATATTCTGCAGGAATTCGAGACCGGTGGCACGATCGAAGACGCCGCGCTCCTCGAACTTGCTGAACGCGTCCGCCGATAACACCTCGGCCCATTTGTAACTGTAGTAACCGGCTGCATAGCCGCCGGCGAAAATATGTGAAAAACCGTTCTGAAAACGGTTGAACGCGGGCGGGATGATCACGGCCACTTCCGACCGCACCTCATCCAATAGCTGCTGCACGCTTTTTCCACTCTCCGGGTCGTAGCCGCTGTAGAGACGCATGTCGAACAGGGAAAATTCCAGTTGCCGCACGAATTGCATCCCCGATTGGAAGTTTTTGGCGGCGATCATTTTGGCATAAAGATCGGCTGGAATCTTCGCGCCGTTCTGGTAATGCCCGGCAATGAGATCCAGCGCCTCACGCTCCCAGCACCAGTTTTCCATGAACTGGCTCGGCAATTCGACCGCGTCCCAGGCCACGCCGTTGATGCCGGCAACACCGACGTAGTCCACCCGGGTGAGCATGTGATGCAGGCCGTGTCCAAATTCGTGAAACAGCGTGATGACTTCGTCGTGGGTAAACAGCGCCGGACGGCCTTCGACCGGTGGAGAGAAATTGCACACGAGATAGGCCACCGGCACCTGCACGCCGCCGGTGATGCGCTTGCGATTGATGCACTCGTCCATCCACGCGCCACCGCGCTTGTTGGCCCGAGCATACAGGTCCATGTAAAACCGCCCGCGCACCTCACCTGCCGTGTCGCGGATTTCGTAGAAGCGTACATCCGGGTGCCACACCTCGACGCCTTTGACCTCGGTAATCGTCAGGCCATATAACCGCCCGACCACCTCAAAGACACCGGGCACGACCCGGGTTTCCGGAAAATAGGGGCGGACGTCTTCCTGCGAGAAATAGTACTTGGCTTGCTGAAGCTTCTCGGAGTAGTACGCGATGTCCCAAACCTCAAGTGGCTCCACGCCGTGCGCCTCGCGGGCGAAGCGTATTAGCTCATCGAAATCCTTCCACGCCGCGGGCCTGGCGCGCACTGCGAGGTCATTCAGAAAGTCCATCACCTCGGTGACGGTCTTGGCCATACGCGTTTGCAAGGCGTATTCAGCGTAGTTCGTAAACCCGAGCAACTGCGCCGACTCGCGGCGCAGCTTCAAGAGGCGCACGATCAGCTCGCTGTTGTCCCATTTCCCGGCCGTCGGTCCCTGATCGCTCGCGCGCGTGGTAAAGGCCTCGTACATCTGTCTCCGCAGCTCGCGGTTGTCGGCATAGGTCATGAAGCCGATAAACGAGGGTCCCTCAAGCGTGAAGCGCCATCCTTCCAGACTTTTTTCCTGTGCGTCCTGCCTAGCCATGGCGCGCGCGGTCTCGGGCAAACCGGCCAGATTCTTCTCGTCGCTGAGACGCAAGTCCCACGCCTGGGTGGCGTCGAGCACGTTTTCCATGAACTTGCTGGCGAGCGCCGCGATCTCCTGTTGCAGCTGTTTGAAGCGCGCCTTTTCCTTCGGCGGCAGTTCCGCGCCGGCGAGACGAAAATCGCGCAGGGTGTTTTCGATTATCTTTTTTTGCGCCTGCGTCAGATTTGAAAATTCCGGACTTGCGGCGATGGTCTTGTAACCGGCATAAAGCCGCTCGTCCTGCGCCAGTTCCGTGAAGTAGTTGGTGACCTTTGGCAGACCGGCGTTGTACGCCGCGCGCAGCGTTTCGCTGTCCATGACCGCGTGCAGGTGCGACACCGGCGACCACATGCGCACGAGCCGCTCGCGCATATCCTCGATCGGCTGGGCGAAGCTGTCCCAGCTGCGGACAGCCCCGGCCGCGAGCAAGTTTTCCAGGGCACGGCGATTTTCCGCCAACACCTGCTCCAGCGCCGGGCCGACGTGTTCCGGCAGAATGGCATTGAAACGGGGCGGTTGCGTGAGATCGAGCAGAGGGTTGGCGGCGAGAGGGGTGTTTTCCATGCAGAACTATTATAACGTGCATCCGTGACTGCCGAATGCCGACAAGGCTATAACATACCGAAATTCACTGAATTCCGGGCCGCCATCCATGGCGAAACGTAGTCGATCATCAGATACCCCGGCCCGGCCATCCCTGGCCGGGTGTTCGCCGGGCGACGACACGTTAAGTGTCGTCGCGACTTCTCCGGCTCACCCCTACGACGCGCTGACGCCTGAGATCATCCTCGAGGCCGTGGAAACCTATGGCATGCGCTGTACCGGGGGGCTGCTCGCGCTCAACAGCTACGAAAACCGTGTCTACCGTGTGGATACCGAAGATGGCGCACCCTGCGTGGCCAAGTTCTACCGCCCCGGCCGCTGGGACGAGGCCACCATCCTCGAAGAACACGTCTTCGCGCAGCAGCTGGCCGAACACGAAATCCCCGCCGTGGCACCGCTGGCGCGCCGCGATGGCGCGACGCTCAATCATTACGGCGGTTTTCGTTTTGCCGTCTTTCCTTGGCAGCCGGGACGCGCGCCGGAATTGAACTCGCGCGATGAACGTGCCCTGCTCGGGCGATATCTCGGCCGGCTGCACCGGCTCGGCGTGGCCGAGCCGTTCCGCCACCGGGCACGCCTTGGCATCGAGGAATTCGGCCACCGGTCGGTGCGCTACCTGAAACAGCACGATATCGTGCCGGAAGAATTGCGAGAGTCGTTCTTCGCCATCACCGCTTATCTGTTCCCGCCCATCGAAGCCGCGTTTCTTGCCGCCGACGATGCTGCGTGGATACGCCTGCATGGCGACTGCCACCTCGGCAACATTCTCTGGACCGACACCGGACCTCATCTGGTGGATTTCGATGACTGCCTCACCGGCCCGGCGGTTCAGGATTTATGGATGCTGCTCTCCGGCGAGCGCGAGGAAATGGAACTCCAGCTGGCCGATGTGCTGTCCGGCTACACCGAATTCATGGATTTCAATTCTGCCGAACTGCGCCTGGTGGAACCGCTGCGCACGCTGCGAATGCTGCGCTACATGGCCTGGCTCGCCGAACGCTGGGACGACCCCGCGTTCCCGCGCAACTTTCCCTGGTTCAACACGCGACGCTACTGGGAGGAGCAGGTGCTCGCGCTCAAGCAACAGGCCGCGGCGCTCGACGAACCGCCATTGTCGTGGATGGCGTAGCACGCCTTTTTCTTCCTATAATCGCGCCATGGCGATTCGTCCTTACAAGAACATCCTGCCCACCATCGGGCCCCGGGTTTACATCGACGAGGCGGCAGCCATCATCGGCGACGTGGTCGTCGGCGCGGACACGTCCATCTGGCCCATGTGCTCGGTGCGCGGCGACGTGAATTACATCCGCATCGGCGCGCGCACCAACATCCAGGACGGCAGCATCCTCCACGGCACGCACGATTACGAGGGCGTACCGGGGGGCTGGGCGGTGGTGGTCGGCGACGATGTCACCATCGGCCATCAATGCATCATTCACGGCTGCACCGTCGAGTCGCGTTGCCTCATCGGCATGGGCTCGGCGATACTCGACGGCGCGGTGCTGCGCAGCGGCGTATTCCTCGGCGCCGGCAGCCTGGTTACCGAAGGCAAGGAACTCGAAGGCGGTTATCTGTGGATGGGCCGCCCGGCGAAGCGGGTGCGCGAACTGACCGCGGAAGAAAAGGCCTGGTTCGAGTACTCGGCCGGGCATTACGTGAACCTGAAAAACGATTACCTGAAGTAAGCGAGGCCGTCCTTCCGTCTCAGCGTTTTGCGCGCGATTTCCGCCGCGCCGGTTTTCTTTTCCCCGCCCCCTCCGTCGAAACCAGGGTAGAAACGATTGCCTGCGCGTGCGTGCGCTGTTGCGGTTTGAGACGGCGGTATTTTTCCAGTAGTTTTTGCTCTTCCTTCGACAGCGCGGCGGACCCCTTCCGCTCCACCCGGTAGGCCCCGGCCTCCTCCGCCACCCGGTTCAGGTTCGCCGAAGGCACGCCGGTGAGGATGTACTGCACGTCCATGCCCAGCCGGGCGCAGGCGGAAAGCAGGTCCGCCGGGATCGGCGTGCCGCGGCCGCCCGGTCTCTCGTAGTTGATCACCGTCCATTTGGTCACCCCCAGCAACCCGGCCAGCGCCGATTGGCTCAGGCCTAGCCGGGTGCGCTCTTCCTTCAGACGTCCCGGTGATGAACTTTTTACACTACCTGTATTGACAGGTGTAATTTTTTGCACCATGCTTTCTTGACAAGGACATGAAAAAGTAATGCTGAATAACTTCAGCTAAATCCTAACACAGGGAAGAACAAGAATGGATTACCTGGATATGAAATACGCGCTTGCCAAGAAGGGCTACACCCTCACCCGGGTGGCCGAAGAGCTGGGTCTGTTCGGACCGCAATCCGTGCAGCAGGTGCTGACGCGGAAATACATAAGCGCCCGCGTCGAAAAACGCGTTTCCGATATCACCGGCATTCCGCTGGAAGTGCTTTTCCCGGATCGTTACCTGCCGACAAAGCCGCATCGGCGGGTGGACGTTTCGAATCAGCTTGATAAAAACCGTAACAGCGGGCGGGCGTGAAACACGGATCAAGCTGAACATGTATGGCGAATTTCACTCATTGCCTGAACCAGGGAGAGACCATGTCGAGACCGTTCCGCAAACTTGATCCCGAGAAAGTCATCAAACTTAAACGCCAGGGCTTATCGAATTCCCTGATCGCCCAGCGTCTGGGTGTGACACAGGGCGCGATTTACCACGTATTGCGCAAAATGGATCTCACCGGCGGGTGCGACAACGACATGGTGCCCGGCGCTCTCGCGCGTGTTAGTGACAATTATTGACCCGGCACGATTGTTATTGATGACGGCCGCTGACGACTTGGATTCCGGGCCGGTTGAATGACAACCCGCCACAGAGAATCAAGAAATTCATGCGCCGAAAAATTAACCGCCCTTCCGCATGGCGGCGATCACATGTTTCGTCTCCGGCCGCACGCCACGCCAGAGCAGATACGATTCCGCTGCCTGCTCCACCAGCATCCCGAGGCCGTCGGCGGCGGTTGCGGCGCCGTGCAGCATGGCCCACTCGAGGAACGACGTGGGCTTGTCGCCGTACATCATGTCGTAGGCGACCGCCCCGGAGGTGAACAGGTTCACCGGCAGCGGCGGCACCTCGCCTTTCAAACTCGCGCTCGTACCGTTGATCACGACATCGAAGCGCTTGCCGACAAGATCGTCGTAACCAACGGCCTCGACCTTGCCGATTTGCGCGAAGGTCTTGGCAAGTTCCTTCGCCTTGGAAACCGTGCGGTTGGCGATGACGAGCACGGCGGGATTCTGCTTGAGCAGCGGCCCGAGCGCGCCGCGGGCGGCGCCGCCCGCGCCCAGCACCAGAATTTTTTTGCCTCTCAGGAGAATGTTCAGGTTCTTCGTCAGGTCATGCACCAGGCCGGTGCCGTCGGTGTTGTCGCCGAATATTTTCCCGTCGGGCTCGAAACGGATCGTGTTGACCGCGCCGGCGAGCTTCGCGCGATCACTCAGATTGTCCGCGAGCCGATACGCCTCAAGTTTGAACGGCACGGTGATGTTGAGCCCCTTGCCGCCCTCGGCGCGAAACTGCTCGACCGCCTCGGCAAAACCGTCGGTATCGACCCACAAGGCGGTGTATTCGATGTTATGGCCGAACTGGTGCGCAAACTGCTTGTGTATCGCCGGCGACTTGCTGTGGGCAACGGGATTGCCCATCACCGCATAACGCGCCAGGGTTGTGTCTTTTTCCGCCATGATAACCGCCGCTCCAGCCCTGAATCTTTGGCGGCCTATTCTAGGCTATTGCCCGCCGACCAGCACGAGGATGGCGCCCAGCGCCGCGGAATCCGGTGGCTATATCAGCACGGTGATCAAATAAGCGAGATAACAGAATCCGTTGAATAAAAGATGCTTGGGACGAAGATTCCCGCGGCGCAACATGAATAATAAATAGGAGGTGGCAACGATGGTCAGAGCCAGCCCCGCCATCACCTCCCGGCGCGGCTCCCAGGGTGTTAGCAGAATCCCGAGTGCGGGCAGGAGCGAGCCTTGGAACACCATGGCGCCGGTAATGTTGCCGAAGGCGAGCGTGTCCTTGCGCTTGCGGATCCAGATAATGCTGTTGATCTTCTCCGGCAATTCGGTGGCGACCGGCACGATCAGCAGCGCCAGCACCAGCGCCGAGATGCCGAGCCAGGCGGACAACTGCGCCACGCCCTGCACGAAACCATGCGCACCAAACACGATCAGCGCCAATCCCATCCCCAGCTGCACCAGCACCGTGAACATGTTTTCCGGCACGTTGATGCGCCCCATCAGCCGCACCAGGAACAGCGGCTCACCCGCCTTGGTGGCATGTCCGTCAGCAACCAGGCGGGCCGAGGCGCGGATGGTGAGCATGAGGTAGATGAAGTAGACAAGCACCAGCGATAGCGCGATCAATGCGCGCATCCAGGTCGCTTGATGCGGGACGAATATCGCGACCGCGCTCATGCCGAAGGCCAACAGAAACCACTGCAGGTCGCGCGTCAGTCCGGAGCGCTCGGGATGAAACTCGTCCTGCCAGCCGCGCTTGTGTATGGCGAAGACCGTCATCAGAAACAGCGTGAGCGTGGACAGCATCAGCGGCGCTCCCAGGATCGCGCCCACGCCCACCTCCTCACGCACCTCCTGGGTGCTTGCGGTGGAAAGGATCGCCACGATCGGCACCATGGTCTCGGGAAGGGCCGTGCCCACCGCCGCGAATATGGAACCGGTCACGCCTTCGGAGATTTTAAGCCGCTCTCCCAGGTGCTCGAGGGCATTAGTGAAGGTTTCCGCACCGATCAGGATAACGAGCAGCGCAATGAGAAGAACGCCAAGAGTCATGTCAGGAATTCCGTTCTGATTTCTATTTCTTTTCCATGCCGGGTGGTCGGGTTTCGATCAGCGACGGGCGCGCGCTCACGCCGGCGAGCCACTGCGCCAACCGCGCGTGGCGGCCGCGCCAGTTATGCGGGTAGCGGAAGTCGATGTATTCGAGCGCCACCGCCATGACCAGGTCGGCCAGGGTGAAACGATTCTCCCTGAGCCACGACTCCCGGCTCAGGCGCTGCTCGGTGTATTCAATCGAGCGCGCGATCTTATCTTCCTGACGCCGGACGTTTTCAGCCGACTGTTGTTCAGCGGGCCGCCGCAATTCGAGCAGGCGGCTCACGGTGGCGTCCAGCATGCCGTCGGCCAGCGCCTGCCAGCGCAGCGTCTCCCAGCGCGCCGCGCCCGAGACGGGGAGCAGCTCCGGCGCCTTGAGCGAATCGAGATACTCGACGATCACCGGAGAATCAAAAAGGACATCGCCATTGTCGAGCGCCAGCGCCGGTACCTTGCCGAGCGGATTTAGCGCGGGAATCGCGCTGTCCGCGGCCCAGGCATCGGCCACGACAAACTCGCAGGCGAGGTTCTTTTCCCGGATCAGTATGCGGACCTTGCGCACGTAGGGTGAAGTGAGCGAACCGTAGAGTTTCATCGTTTAACCATTATGATTTTGAACCGCCAAGACACCAAGAAAAATGTTTAAGAATCGAAGCAAAAAACAGGATTTAATTTTGTTCCATGTCCACTGATCGTGTCATGCCCTCTTTGGTTCCTTGGCGTTCTTGGCGGCAAAAATTTTTGAAAATCTCTTTTTTATAGATAATTCAACAACAGACCGGTGAACACCGCGGCGCCGAACCAATTGTTGTTCAGAAAAGCGCGAAAGCAACCGTCACGCGTGCGTTCGCGCATCAGCTCTTGCTGATACAGCGCGAACCCGAATGCTGCCACCAAGCCGGCATAATACCGCAAACCCAGGCCGGCGAGCGCCCCCGAGTATGCCAGTAGCGACAGCGTGAGCACATGGAAAAGCAGCACCATCACGCGGTCGTGGCGACCGAACAGGATGGCGGTGGATTTCACCCCGACCTTTCGATCGTCGTCCCGGTCCACCATGGCGTAGGCCGTATCATAAGCCACCGCCCAGCACACGTTGGCGGCAAACAGTATCCAGCCCACGGGCGGGATACCGCCGGTTTGGGCGGCAAACGCCATAGGGATACCCCAGCCAAATGCCGCGCCGAGATAGAACTGCGGCAAGTGCGTGAAACGCTTGACGAACGGATAGGACGCGGCGAGAAACGCACCGGCAAAGGAAAGCAGGATGGTCAGGCGGTTGAGCGTGAGCACCAGTGCAAATGCGATGAGACACAACGCCGCAAAAAGCACGAGCGCTTCGCGCGGACTCACGCGTCCGGCGGCGATCGGACGGTCGCGCGTGCGTTCCACATGCGGGTCGAAATCGCGATCAGCGTAGTCGTTGATGACGCAACCGGCGGAGCGCATCAGCACCACGCCCAGCACGAACACGGCGAGCACGTGCGGATCGGGCCGGCCGTGCGCGGCGATCCACAGCGCCCACAACGTTGGCCAGAGCAGCAGCAGGATGCCGATAGGCCGGTGCAAGCGCATCAGCCGCGCATAGTCCTTGAGCCGTTCCACTATCATCATTCCATGAATTCAGGAATGTCCGGCAGAAAAAACTCGCACACCAGCAGCGGCTTGCCGCCGAGCCGGAACAGCGAACGCCGGCCCCAGATTACCTCAGGTTTGGCGCGCAGATGACGCACCGCCAGGCCGTAGAGTAAATCGGTGGGAGTAAGACAGGTGACTTCCACCTCGCTGCGCTGCATCGACGGGTCGGCGAACAGCACCGCCCCGAGGGAGCGCGTGCCGAGACGGGCGAAGCGGTGGAATTTGCGCGCCAGCGTCGGCGGTGGAATGATGGTGCGCGCGTAGACCCACGGCGTATCGCCACACATCAGCTGCACTTGGCGAACCACGGCACGCGTACCGTGCCGCATGCCGACCGCGCGCGCCTCACTGTACAGCGGACGCGCGCGCCGCTGGTCGAGCAATTGGACATGAAAGTGCTGGCGGCAATGACCGATCAGACGCTCGGTGAGCGAGGCCGGATCCAGCAGCCACGGAAGGTATTTTTCTGGGATCCCGGCGCGGTTGAGCCGTCGAACCGGTCGCCACAGCGGGTCCGTGCATCGTGGCGACACCGGGCTCACAATAGCCATGTAATATTATCAATGATTTATGGGTGCCGAATCGTAGCAGAAACGGCCTATCCGGTCAGCGGAAACAGGGACTGTACATCCCGCCTTCCTTTGGGAAATCTATAAAGAAGAGGCTGTGCCACACCCACGCGCAATTTGACAACAACGATCATTTTGCGGAGAAATAAGTGAACATTTCGACGTCTATCCCGCGCGCATGGCTCAAGTCGGTTATTTTTCCGGGCGCCGGTTTGCTCCTGTGTCCGTCAATCGCCGCGGCCGACATGCTGGCCGTCGCGGCGGGACGCGGAAACATCGTGTCGCAAGGATCGAATGCCGCGTTTCTCTCTTACCAGAAAGACGCGCCCAAACTGTTCAACCGCGAAAGCCTCTATGATTTGACGCTCGGCTACTGGAACGGTTCGACCCGCAACAGCGCGCTCACGGTTGCACGCGTGGTTCGTTGGAAACTGTCACCGGAAACTTACTTCGCGGGCACACTCGGGATCGGCGTGGTCGACCACACCACGGATCATCTGGGCACCACCGGGCAATTCGTGGTGCGCCTCGCGGTCGGGCGCAGCTTCGGAAAATACGATCTGTCCATCGGCGAGACTCATTACTCGAATGGCAAATCCGTATTAGGGCCCAACTGGCATAGCCCGAACATAGGCGAAGATTTCCTGACAGTGATGCTGGCGCGCAAATTCTAGTGTTTCGGACTTTCAGACGCTTCCATAGGTCTCGGCGCCGCTGAGCCAACGCCGCACGATCGGATCCACGCTCCCGGGATGTTCCTTGAGGAGCAGGTCCGCCAACTGCTGCACGCGTGGAAGCAATTCATGATCCCGCATCAGGTCGGCGATATGAAACTGCGGCATGCCGGCCTGGCGCGTGCCCAGCACCTCTCCCGGGCCGCGCATCTCCAGATCGCGCCGCGCGATCTCGAACCCGTCGCTGGTCTCGCGCATCGCCGCGAGCCGCGCCCGCGCCATCTCCGACAGCGGCGCTTGATACAGCAGCACGCAGTGGCTTTCGGCCTGGCCACGGCCGATGCGCCCTCGCAGTTGATGCAATTGCGACAGCCCCAGCCGCTCGGCGTTTTCGATGATCATCAGCGAGGCGTTGGGCACGTCCACGCCAACTTCAATCACGGTGGTGGCGACCAGAAGGTTGATGTCGCCGCGCTTGAACGCGGCCATGATTTTTTCCTTTTCCGGCGGCTTCATGCGCCCGTGGATCAGCGCCACCTTGAGTTCGGGCAGCGCTTCGTGCAGCGCCTGCGCGGTATCGGTAGCGGTTTCCAGTTCGAGTGTCTCCGACTCCTCGATCAGCGGGCAGACCCAGTAGGCCTGACGGCCGGCGGTGCAGGCATCGTGGATGCGGCTGACGACATCGGCGCGGCGTGCAGCCGGCAGCGCCACGGTCTCGACCGGTTTGCGTCCCGGCGGCAGTTCGTCGATCACCGACACGTCGAGATCGGCATAGAGGCTTTGGGCGAGGGTGCGCGGGATCGGAGTGGCCGTCATGATCAGCTGATGCGGACGGCGCGAGCCCACGCGTCCCTTCTCGCGCAGCGCGAGGCGCTGATGTACGCCGAAGCGGTGCTGCTCATCGACGATAATAAGCCCCAACTCGGCAAATTCGACGTCTTCCTGAA
Source organism: Sulfuricaulis sp. (assembly GCA_035456865.1). GTDB lineage: Bacteria > Pseudomonadota > Gammaproteobacteria > Acidiferrobacterales > Sulfurifustaceae > Sulfuricaulis. Next base: position 883 of record DATICK010000159.1, on the reverse strand, counting down.
ACAGCGCCTGGGTGCCGACGGCAATGTCGGCCTGGCCCGATCCGATTTTCTCGAGCGCGTCCTGGCGCGCACGGCCGTTGAGCTTGCCGGAGAGACCGGTCACGACAACGCCGAGCGGCTCGAGCCAGGCGGAAAAATTGCGCAGGTGCTGATCGGTGAGCAGCTCGGTCGGCGCCATCACCGCCACTTGCAAGCCGCTTTCGATGACGCCCAGACTCGCGCAGGCGGCGACGATGGTCTTGCCCGAGCCGACGTCGCCCTGCACCAGGCGCTGCATCGGATGCGCCTTTCGCAGATCTGCCAGGATTTCATCCAGCACCCGCTGCTGCGCACGCGTGAGCTGAAACGGCAGACGCGCGAGCAACTGCGGCATCAGCTTGCCTTCCCCGCTAATGGCGGGCGCGCTTTCCGTCAGCACTTGCGCGCGCAGACGCTTCAGACTCAGGTGATGCGCCAGCAGTTCTTCGAAGGCGAGGCGCGTGACTGCCGGATGTTTGCCCTGCGCCAGCAACTCGACCGGCGTGTGCGGTGGCGGCTGATGCACCAGCGCCAGCGCCTCGGTCAGTGTGGGCAGACGCAGCTCCTGCAATACAGCGGGCGGCAGCCATTCCTCGATTTCTTCCAGATATTTTTCCAGCGCCTGGCGCGCGAGTTTGCGCAGGCTCAGTTGATGCACGCCGGTGGTGGCCGGATATACCGGCGTCAGGTTTTCCTCCGCCTTGGCGGGCTGAGCGCCATCGGTGAATTCGTACTCGGGGTGAATCATCTCGAGACCCGCGGGACCGAAGCGAACCTCGCCGAACAGGCGCAGACGGCGGCCACGCGTGAGGTTCGCCTGTTGCGCGGCGCTGAAATAAAAAAACCGCAGATGCAGATGGCCGGT